>JAFNAH010000026.1 GCA_017860075.1 Acidobacteriota bacterium
CTTGTTGCGGGAACCGATGCCGTCTTTCCAGTCGTAGCCGGAAACGAAGTTGCCCCCCGGCCAGCGAAGGATCGTAACGCCAAGGCCGCGGGCGGCCTCCATCACGTCTTTACGGTAGCCCTCTTCATCGGACAGGGGGCTGCCCGGCTCATAGATTCCTCCGTAGATGCATCGACCGAGGTGTTCCGAGAAGTTGCCAAAGAGGTAGGGGTGGACCTCCCCGATTACCCGATCGGTGTCGATCTTGATCCTCGCTTTTTCCGGGGCAACCTGCGCACGGCCGATGGCAGACAGACATAGTACGACACTCAGGACGGCGATTTGTCTATTCATAGCGCCTCCATTCACAGTCCGGTCCGTTGAGGCTGGCTCGCAACGTAGTATCCATGGCACAGGCTTTCAGCCCTTCCCTGATCTTTGGGTGCAAGTCCTGGGGCTTCAGCCCAGGCTGATATGAGACGGGCCTTTGGCCCCCGGTGTCGGATACAAGTCAAAACACACAGCGCTGAAAGCGCGTTCTCATACCGGCCCGGGGCGAAGCCCCGGGATTGCGTCCATGAACAGGAAACAAGGGCTGAAGGCCCGCCCCATAGATACGCCGCGGCGCAGCGCCACTTATTGGATCTTGATCAGCTCGATGTCGAACACCAGCATGCCGTATGGAGGCTGCTGCCCCTTGTATGCCAGGTTCTCCGGGATCCAGAAACGCATCTTCTGCCCTTCGACCATCAACTGCACCCCCTCGGTCCACCCTGCGATGACCTTGTCCAGAGAGAATGTGGAGGGTTGTCCGCGCGTGACTGAACTGTCGAAAAGCTTCCCGTTCGTCGTCCAGCCGGAATAGTGAACGGTGACCGTGCTGGCCCGACTCGGATGTTTCGTGCCCGTGCCTTCCTGGAGAGACCTATACGCGAGGCCGCTGATCGTCAGTTTTGCATCCTTCGGGGGTGCTTTCACATCCTCCGGGGCTTTGGTGGGCGACGGTTGAATGGCGAGCAGTTCGATGTCAAATACCAGCATTCCCTTGGGCCGCCCCGCCTGGCCTTTGTACGCAAGGGCCTCGGGGATCCATGCCCTGCGCTTTTCGCCCACAACCATCAATTGAACCGTCTCACCCCAACCGGTGATGACGCGATTCAAGGGGAAGCTGGAAGGCCTGCCGCGGGAAACCGAGCTGTCGAACATCTTCCCGTCGGTTGTCCACCCGGTGTAATGGACGGTGACCATATCGTCAGCCGCCGGGTGCTGTTCCCCGGTCCCGGGCGTGAGCACCTTGGACGCGAGGCCGGAGGACGCCTTCACGGCATCATCGGGTGGAGAGGCCACATCGGGCGGCGGCGGAATCACCTGCAACGTTACAGTCCCGGATTGGGCGAAAGCGGCGGCGAGAGCCGCTGCCAAGAACGCTATTGCTGTCAGTAGTCTCATAGAACTCCTTGGGATACGGGATAACGGGGGCACCCCCCTCCTGACCAAAAGCTACATCTTAAATCAAGTCTCTCAGAACCATGCCTTGTTTCTCTTTATGGCCGCCAAAAAGCTGGAATAAGGCTCGATTTTCGAGGCAAAAATGGCGTAACCGGTTGCCAATTAAAGACTAGCCTCGGTCCGACCCCATACTTCCCAGGGAGGATGCAATATCCTCCTTTCGGAGGATGCACGCGTGCCGTCTCAGCGGATATCATCCTGAACAGCGGGTGAAGGTGGGTTGATGTTTGAAATTGGGGGCCGTGCGGCTGCCCCCTCGACATTGGGGATATGAAGACAAGAGCGGTGATCTCAGCGCTGTGCCTGCTTCTGATGGCAGCGGTTGGACAGGCGCCAGCCCAGTCCACGGTCGGCTGGAGCCCGGACCGCTTTGGCAGCAGCCGTGCGGGGGCCCGGGTCAGGATCGATGTCTTCTCTGACTATGAGTGCCCGGCGTGCCGGACGTTCTACCTGCAGACCGTGAGAAATGTACTCGAGACCTATGGGCGGGACAACCGGGTGGAGATCGTCTATCACGATTTCCCCCTCCAGATGCACCGATATGCCCGGGAGGCGGCACGCTACGCGCTCGCCGGGCGCCGGTTGGGAGCCGATCAATGGAAGGCGCTCACCGATGCCCTCTACTTTCGACAGGCGGAGTGGTCTTCCACGGGCAGGATCGATGCGGTCGCCTCGGAAGCACTCTCACCCCGGGATTACGCCAGGCTGAGGGAATTCCTGAATGATCCCTCCATCGATGAGGCTCTCGAGAAGGAGCTGGCTCTGGGGCGCGCGCTCCAGGTCAATTCGACTCCGACGTTCTTCATTGCCGCGAACGGGCTGTCGCGGCGGATCGTAGGGGGCGTACCCCTCACCGTCCTCGGATCCTACCTGAATCGACTTCTCAAATAGCCGGACAGTTCTGATGAACCACAGGAAATCCGAGGGGAAGAACGGCAGCGTCGTTACGCACTGCTGTCGACCGCCGGGATTACCTGCTGAGGTATGCCCCCATGATTGACCCGACTCACCAGGCTGACAGCTTCAAGCAACGAGTGCGCGATTCGTTTCGCAGGCAGTGTCTGCAGTGTGCCGGTTGCCGGGCAATCAGGATAGCCAGACGCGACTTTGTCTATGCAAGCGGGCAACGGAACGCAATGGTCTACCTGATAGAAAGCGGACAGGTCAAACTGGTCCTGCCCACGCTCGAAGGCAAGGAGTGCCTGCTGGCGATCCGCGTCGAGGGAGACATTTTCGGCGAGCTGTGCCTTACCGGCCAAAATGAGCGCCTGGAGACTGCCGTGGCGATGAAGGAAACGACTGTGCGTCAGATCCCGATCCGCAATTTCCTGACGTGCCTCAGGCAGGAGTCGCTCCTTGAGGGGCTGGTGCAGTACCTGGCTCTCCGGATTTCGGAGCAGCAGGAAATGATTGCGATGCTCGCAACGGAAGACGGCGAGCAGCGGTTGGCCAAGACGCTCCTGCACCTCGGCGAAGTGCTCGGGAGGGGGAGCGCCGGGGGCACGCGCATCGAGCACAGGATCTCGCATGTAGAATTGTCGAGAATGGTGGGAACGACCCGGCCTCGGATCGGAATATTCCTGAAGAAATTCCGCGAGCTGGGGCTGATTCGGCTGACCTCGGAACGGTTCCTCGTTATCGATCAAGACAGGCTCAGGGAGTACGCGATGGGGCGAGGAGATTCCAGGCGGCAGTGGTTGCCGGAGCCCCAATTCCAACCCTTGCTGGCCGAGCCTCCCGCTCCTCAGGCTATCCTCCCCCATGCTTCGTCAATTATCCGGGCCGGCCGAAAATTCCCCGACAGCCCCGGTTCTTCAGTGGCCAGCCTGATGGCTGCCCAACCTGCTTCGATTGATCCGTGCCGGTACCGCAACTCTCATCCGAAAGTAAACCGCATGGCCAGTTGAACGGACCTCGGTTCGCCGACCGCGGTCGTCTGCCCGAAGGCCGGTGAAGGATTGGCAGGGAAAACCCCGCGGCCAAACGTGTTATTCAATGCGACCCCGTTCACGTGGTTGAGGATATTGAATGCTTCGACCATCAGCTGCATGTGGAGACGTTCTCCGAGTGTGAACGTCCGGCTCACCCGCGCACCCGCGGTGAAGAAGTCGAAACCGGATCCCGAGTTGCGTGCAATGTACCGTCCGTTCTCGATGGGCCTGGCAGTCGTCCCCTGGATCGTGTTACCCCCGGTTACGATGTTGAACGGGAGCGCGGAGTAGTACTGAACCGCGCCGCTCAGCTCGAACCCGTGAGTCATCCGTTCCCACAGCGTGCTGCCCTCGCTCATCGGGGTGCGGATCGTGCCGTCGAAAACGACGCGATGCCTCTGATCGTCATCGGAGCGACCATAGTCCTTCCAGATGTCAAAATTGTCGATCGGAGCGCTGAAGAAAAACTCCCCGACATTGTCGAGAGCCTTTGAATAGGTGTACGACAAACGGAAACTTCCCCACCGCCCTGGTCTCTGGATGAAGGAGACATACAGTCCGTCGTAGTGTGAGTCGGCGCCTGACGAATATTGACTGTTGTTGCCGTAGTCGGGGTTTGGACGGCACCCGTTGTTGCTGCCGGTGGCCGCACAGACAGGGGCATTCCGGTTGATCGACATGATCAAATGAAGCCCCCGGACGTACTGATATCCGATGCTGACAATCCGGGTTTCGCCAAGCCGCTGCTCGATCTCGACGTTCACCTGTTCGGAATAGGCGTTCTGTATGTGCCGGTCCATGGTCGTGAGGTTCGGAAGCGTGACGGAAGGCATCGCGGATTCCAGGATCGCCGGGAATACCGGAGCGCCGTCCTGGGTTGGCGAGAGGGTCAGGATGCTCTGGTTCAGGTTCGCGAGTTCAGTGGTATTTCCAGCCGACAGCAGGGCATTGGCCAGGGCGCGGAGCGGAACGCGATCATAGAAGAGGCCGTAGCTTCCACGGACGACCGTGCGGTTCGAATCGAACGGCGACCAGGCAAGCCCCACGCGCGGTGAGAAGTTGTTCGTGTCCGTCGAAATGGTTCTCAGGAATTGCAGGTCATAGCGCACTCCGATGTTCAGGATCAGACCACGACGGACCTTCCACTCGTCCTGAACGTAGAGGCCGACATTAGGATTTCTCTGAGCGACAACCGGGTTGCCAAATGTCTGTGTGAAGCCGGAGTTGGTATAGATCCCGTTCAGAAAGTTCGCCAGCGAGGAGAATGTGTAGCTGCCGCGAAAGGCTCGGGGAAACATGATCGTGGCGTCGTTGTGCAGGAAATCGACGCCTGCCCGCACCGCGTGGCGTCCGTGCTGGTACGTGAAGTTGTCGGCGATCTCAAGAAGGTCGTTCCGCCGGGAAGTGGGCGACACGGAGAGCGTTCCGAATGAAGCGACCCCGGATATTCGGACCGCAGGGCCGATCGGGTCGGTGGGACGCGCTTCCAGGCTGCTCCAGATGAACTGGCCACGCGTCTCGTTCACTACCCGTGAGGAAAGGGTTGCGATATTGCTGACCGCCAGTGTCTGGTCGATGTTATCGAGCCCGGCCGACGCGGATGATGCGCTCAGCCCGCCCGCACCCCGGGAGTTCTCGCTGGTGACGGTGTACAGGCTGTAACGTGCACTCAATTGGTCCCTGTCGCCTGGGAGGTGATCCACTTTTGCGAGGATGTTGGTGTTGTGGACCGGATTCGGATACAGGCCGGTCGCGACCGGAGAACCGGAATATCCCACCTCGGCCAGACGCGTGTTGATCGCGAGAACGTCCGCGGGATTGATAGTGGCGAGGCCGGATTGATGCAGACGGCGCTGCTCGAAGTTGACGAAATAGAATGTTCGGTCCCGTGCGATCGGCCCGCCGAGGCTGGCGCCGTACTGTGCCTGGGTCATGGGAAGAACTGTGTGAGTAAGCGCGTTTGCTGCGTTAAGGCTTTGATTTCGCAGGAAGCCGTAGACCTCACCGTGAATGGAGTTCGTGCCGCTCTTCGTCACCATGCTGATGTAGCCGCCAAGGGCGCGCCCGAATTCCGCCTGCGCACCCGAGGTCACGACCTGGAATTCCTGGACTACGCCCAGCCCGTAGAATGTCCCGCTGAGACCGGCGGCATCATCGTTGGCGGAAAGACCGTCCACGATGAAACTGTTGGAGAAGTTGCGCTGGCTGTTCACCGAGATTCCCTGGCCGGGAACCGCGGAAGTCTCGGCAAACAGCTGCGTGCTTGCGGTGTTAGTGGGAGACACGCCGGGAACCGCCAGGGCCAGGTCCAGGAAATTGCGGCCGTTCAACGGCAGGCTGGCGATTTCCTCCTCCAACAGTGTCCCCGCGGCCTGGCTGCGTGATGCTTCCAGCACGGCGGCACCACCGCTGACCTCGATCCTGGTCGACGGCGAACCGACCTGAAGCCGGATGGGCATGTCGACGGCGGCACCGACGGTGAGTCTTACCGATTGAACGGCGTCTGCAAATCCGGCTTGGGACGCGACTATCTCGTAGAGTCCTACCCTGAGGTACGGGAACCGGAATCGTCCTTCCTGGTCGGTCTTGATCGCACTCGAGAGATTGGTGTCCAACTGGCGCGCGACAACCTGCGCTTCAACGACGACGGCGCCTGACGGATCAGTGACGCTGCCGCTCAAGCTGGCGTGATTGAGGGTTTCCTGCGCGGAGGCTACACGCGCAGCAACCGCAAGGCTGCAGGCAAATACAAGGAATCTGGCTGCGAATGGCATTGTTCTCCCCCTTAGAAGGCCGCGAGATGATTCAACCGCGCTCAGCAGGAGGGGGGGAGGTCTTCCGAGGAGTGCAAATGCGAGGTCCCTGCCGTTCTCGATGACATGTGAGAAAGGACGCAGGCGATCGGTCTGTCCGACAGAAAGGCCAGGAATCCGGGCTGTGAAGAATGCGGAGTGGGGCGGCCGGGGCAGCACCGGCCGGCAGAAGCAGCCTTCGGGGCATCGGACGGCAGCGTTCCGGATGCCGGGAAGTTGCGTTTCTGCCTGTTGCGTGCAGCAACAACAGTGCTTCTTGCCGGTACAACATTTCATGCTGCAGGAAGAACGCTCGTCCCGAAGACAGGAGATCAATCCTCCGAAGAATGGCGCGAGGAGAAGGAGGGAAAGGAGTGCTGCGGTAACGGGATGAGCGTGCAGCGGCAGAGCCGGATGGACAACAGCGCTCATACAACCCGAATCCTTTGTCTTCGCCGGATACGCGTTGATCGAGAACATTGATGCGTCGCCGCCTGATGATGGTGAATCCAAACCGGTGCAAGCTGCCCCTGCCCGACAAGACTGGCAGTCGGAGTTCCTGCTTTCTGTTCAATACAGAACACAAGTTGTGAGTTGTCGTGAATCCAACGCGCGAGATTTCGCGAATGGCGAGACCTGATCGGGCTCCCGATCAGGATGGGCGGTGCGGCTAGGAGCGCGCGGCGAAACTCAGCTGCGCTTCCTTCCTGCCCGGTATCCGGCTCAGCCTCAGCGTGTACTGATGCGATCCTTCCGTTTCCGTCGGAGGTTCCGGTGTCACGTTGATCGTGTCGGACGTGAAATTCAGCGCGCGGGGGCTTCTCAACTTCAGGATCAGCTCGTGCTGAACCGGAGGCCGCGGGAGGATGTCCACTTTCGCAAAATCGAACCGGATGCCGTCGTCCATCAACGTCAAGCGGGTGCAGACGTGATGGACAAGCTGAGTCCGGAAAGACTCAGAATTTGCGGCCAGCAGGGTACCCATGGCGCTGTTGAAAGGCTGCAAGAAGCGAACCCAACCATCGACGGTCTCGGCGTTGCGTTCGGGATCGGTATGCAGCAGGTTCGGCCAGTGCAGGCCGCAGGTCGGACCCTGCAGCTGCCCGGCGGGCGTCTTGCCGATGTCGCTCCAGTCCATCAAGTCCTGGCCCCGATCGATGGTGATCACTCCGGCATCGAAACCGAACACCCCGTGGCTCACGGCGGCTCGATTCTGCATGCTCTCGAACGGAGTGTTGATGTAGACGATGCCGCGCCTGCCGAGGATTTCTGCGAGACTCATGGTGTGTCCGCCCGTCGGACCAAATCCATGCAGGAAAGCCGTGGGGACAAATGACACCGGCAAGGGGCCCAGTTTATTCTGGTTCAGCAGGGCTTCGAAGTTGTCCAGGTGCGCTTCCACCTGATCGACCGGGCGCATCGTTCCATTTGAATCGGCCCATTCGGCCCGCGTGAATTTCCCGTCGGTCCAGTATTCATGACCTACGCCATGCATTGTCATTTCGAAATGTTCGGAATTACTGCGAATGATGTCAGCAGCCTCTTCGAGCCAGGGGCCGACCCATTTGCTGTTGTCCCAGTTCGCACCCATCCACGTGCTGGTCGGAAGCTTGCGCAGGATGTTGTTCCTGTCCCATTCGCACAGGATCATGGCGGCCTGGGGCCGTATGCCAAGCAGCCGGCCGAGACGTGCGATGGCCTCGTAATCCGCGGGAACATGGTCGCGGGGGATCCCGGTGCGGTAGGGCTCCTGTTGTTTACTGCCGTCGTGTCCCGACCACCAGCCCACATCGTCGATCACGACCTGGATGGGCATAGGGATAACGGCCGTGACGCCCCTGGCATTCGGCTGTTGGCCGCTGCCGGAGGCTGTTCGCCCTGCCGCGGCCAGCCCGGCTGTGAAGCCTGCAGCCACCCGGACGGTCCCCTTCATGAAATCGCGACGGTTCGATACTCTCTTCATTGATGATTCCCCCGCGGAATTGTTTATCATGAGCCGTGCTATCGTCAACTGGGCATATCCGTGCAAAGTCGAAATGGAGGATGAGACATGCATACCGTGACTCGCAGGTCGTTGATCGCAGGCGCACTGGGAGCGGCGGGAGGAGGACTGGCGTGCGACAGCCGTATGGCTCAGCGCGCCGCCAACCCTCAGGCGAGCCCGCCGCCGCTCGCTCTCAAGGACTACAGCCCCAGGCCCGCGCTGCACGTCCCGGAAACAAAGGTGCCCCGGTCGCGGTTCCCGGCGATTGACTGCCACGTTCACCTCTCGACTCTGGTCCAGAGGCCCATGCCGTCGTCGGATGTGCCGCTGAAAGAGGGACCGGAAGGGCCGCAGGCCAGCATGTCCACCAGGCCGGAGGATGTGCTCGCGCTGATGGACCGGAAGAACATCCGCATGATGGTAAACGTTACGGGGGGCTATGGCCCCGCCCTTGACGAAGTGATTCGATATTGGCATAAGCCTCACCCGGACCGGTTCCTCGTTTGTGTCGAGCCCTGGTGGACCCGGACGAATGAGCCGGGCTATCCGAAGTTTCAGGCCGACGAGATCGAACGTGCCGCCCGGGCAGGCGCCCGCGGAGTCAAGGTCCTGAAGACCCTGGGTCTCTACCTCCGGGAGAATCTCAAGAGCGGTCCTCTGGTCAAGGTGGACGACCCGCGGTTCGATCCCATGTGGGAAGCCGCCGGGGCCCGCCATTTGCCGGTGCTGATTCACGTCTCGGATCCGGAGTCCTTCTTCGATCCCGTGGATCGCTTCAACGAACGCTACCTGGACCTGCTCGACAATCCGGACTGGTCCTTCCACGACCGCGATTTCCCGAGTGACCGTGAATTGCAGGAAGCCCGCAACCG
>JAFNAH010000027.1 GCA_017860075.1 Acidobacteriota bacterium
CCTCAGCAGCCTGTGCACGACCAGGTCAGGGTAGCGGCGGATCGGTGAGGTGAAGTGCGTGTAGCATTCGGTCGCCAGGCCGAAATGGCCCAGGTTTACCTCGCTGTATCGAGCCTGCATGAAGGACCTGAGCATCAGGTAGGCCAGGAACCTTCCCTCTATCTTCCCCTCGATCTGCTCGACGAACCTCTGGAAGTCCCGGGGGCAATACTCCCCGTGCCGGCTCTCGAGGCGATAGCCGAGCGCGAGCGCAAACTCCGCGAAGTCGGCGACCTTCTGCTGATCAGGCTTTTCGTGCACCCGGTACAAGACGGGGCCTCCCGACCCGGACAGTTCTGTCGCAACGGTTTCGTTGGCGAGCAGCATGAACTCTTCGATGATCCTGTGCGCGATGTTTCTCTCCGCGGGCAGTACGCTGACTATCCGGCCCTTTTCATCGAACCGGATATCAGCCTCCGGCAGATCGAAATCAATGGCGCCGCGGCGATACCTCTTCTCTGCGAGAGTGAGGCACAGGTCACGCATGGCCTCGAACATTGGAACGAGGTCGGCGTATCTCTCCAGGAACGCCGGGTCGCGATCGACCAGGATCCGGGCTACCGCGGTGTAAGTCATGCGCTCGCGGCTCCGGATGACGCTCTCCGAAAAGCGGTGGCCACGCATGTTCCCCTGCCGGTCGAGTTCCATCAGGACGGACACCGCCAGCCGGTCTTCGCCCGGCTTGAGGCTGCAGATGCCGCTGGACAACCTGGGCGGGAGCATCGGTATGGCCCGATCCGGAAAGTAGACCGACGTGCCGCGTTCGTAGGCGTCCCGGTCCAGTTCCGATCCCTCGCGCACATAGTGAGAGACGTCCGCGATGTGCACGCCGAGCAGGTAGTTCCCGGAAGGCAGCTGCTCGAGGGAGACGGCGTCGTCGAAATCGCGCGCCGTCTCGCCGTCGATCGTGACCGTCGTTTCTCCACGAAGGTCCTCGCGCCCGTCCGACTCTGTGGCCTGGACTTTCTCCGGCACGAGACTGGCCTCATGGAGAGCCCCGGGGCTGAACTCAACCGGGAGCCCGAACTTATGCTCGACAATCCGGTACTCGAGGCCGGGGTCCCCGGGGTAGCCGAGGATTTCGACGATCCGCCCCTGGGGGATCTGATTGCGTCCGGGCGCAACCGTCAACGCGGCTACCACAATCTGCCCGCTCTTCGCATCCCTGCTTGCGTGATACGGGATGCGGATCTCGTGACAGACGCGCTCGTCAAGTGGAATCACGAAAGGAGAACGCGTGTGCTCATGGAAGCGACCAACGATGTTCGGGAACTTCCGTTCGAGGACACGGACAACTACCGCTTCCATCCGCTCCGCCCCATGAAAGTCCCGGAGACGACGCTCTCACGACTGGGCAGCGCGTATCGTCCTCTGCGGATGCGATGAATGATCTGCCGGGCATCGAGCTCGTCGAGATAATGCTGCAGGCTCCGCCGATCCTCGCTGTCTATCCCCAACCGGCGGACCACGTCACGGAACGTAAAGGAACTGGTGTTCAGGCTGCGGATGAACCGGAAGACCTTGTCTTTCTGCTCTGTCGTCAGCATCGGGAGAGGTGTGGGATCATGTCGTCAGTTTCAGGCGAATCCAAGGCCTGGGGCCATGCGGCCCTGCAGTGCTCTGCCCTTCGGACGAGCTGCGGGCGACGCGGTACTTTCCGGCCGAAGGCAGAGAATCATCGACCAGGCGGGTGACGTGTGCATGTCTGAAAACCTGCTTCAGCTGGGCGCGGACATCCTCGCTCTCGAGGAAGATAAACCGGTTAACTGCCCGGCGTACCAGTAACCGGGTGTCACGGGAGAGCAGAATCCGCCCCTCTCCATTCGAGAGGCGCACGAGCTCGTCATCGGCGAAACGGTTCGAGTATAAGACGTCGAAGCCGGCGATGCGCAACCACTTGGCCAGCCGACCCAGCATCACGTCGGCTACAAAACGGGGCGGTGAGGTTGTGCTCTCAAGCGAAGGTTCCTTTGAGCGGATCTGGAGGTGCCTTTGCAGCGTGGCGTTCTTGCGAGATGTGGCGTTCCCCAATGGTTCACTCCGCGAGTTTCTGCTTGAGCAAGGTGTTCAGGACTGCGGGATTGGCCTGGCCTTTGGTTTCCTTCATCACCTGTCCGACGAAGTAGCCGAGTAGTTTTTCCTTGCCCGCACGGTAGTCCGCCAACTGCTTGGGGTTGGCGGATAACACGCGGTCGATTACCCCCGCGAGAGCGGCTTCATCGCTGACCTGCTCCATCCCCAGAGCAGCGATCACCTGTTCCGCCGAGGCCCCGGTGCGGTACATCTCCTCGAAGACGGCCTTGGCCATCCTGCCCGAGATCCGGCCCGAGTCTACCTGCTGAACCAGTGCTGCCAGCCTGTCTGCCGGCAGAGGACATTCGTCGATCGATCGACCGCTGTTCTTGAGCGCGTAGGCAAGGTCCCCCATGACCCAGTTTGCCGAAGCCCGCGGATTTCCGGAGGCCCGCGCGCACTCCTCGAAGTAGCCGGCAAGGCGCGGCGTCGACGTGAGGGACAGGGCGTCATCGTCACCCAGGCCGTAGACGGTCATGAAACGCTTGGCCATCGCGTCCGGCAGGTCGGGCAGCGACCGCTTCGCTTCCTCGATCCATGCAGGATCCAGCGTCAGGGGAGGCAGGTCGGGCTCGGGGAAGTAACGGTAGTCGTGTGCTTCCTCTTTGCTTCGCATTGGAAAGGTGCGTCCACCGGCCTCGTCCCACAATCGCGTCTCCTGCACGATCCGGCCCCCCTGGGCGATTTCCCGTATCTGCCGGTCGATCTCGTAATCGAGCGCCATCTGGAGAAACCGGAAGGAGTTCAGGTTCTTGATCTCGACCTTGGTGCCGAGTTCTTCGGTGCCCCGCGGACGGACCGAGACGTTTGCGTCGCAGCGGAGGCTCCCTTCCTCCATGTTTCCGTCGCAGACTCCCAGGTAGAGCAGTGTCTTTCGCAGGTGGGTCAGGTAGTCATATGCCTCCTGGCTGCTGGTGAAATCCGGTTCACTCACGATCTCGACCAGCGGCACGCCCGTCCGATTCAGGTTGACGTAGGATTTCGTCGCCGAATCCGGCATCCCTTCGTGAATCGATTTCCCGGCATCCTCCTCCATGTGGATTCGCCGGATGCCAAACGACTTCTCCGTGCGATTTACGATCTTTCCGGTTTCGGATCTCTCACCTGAAAGCACGGTCAGGCGTCCGTGTTCACCCAGCGGCCGGTCATATTGCGAGATCTGGTACCCCTTCGGCAGGTCCGGGTAGAAGTAGTTCTTGCGCGAGAATATGGAAGTCGGGCTGACCCGGCAGTTGAGCGCGAGCGCCGTGAGGAGTGCCATGTGTACCGCCTCCCGGTTCAAGACAGGCAACACACCCGGAAGGCCGAGACAGACCGGGCAAGTGTTGGCGTTCGGGGGAGCGCCAAACTGCGTGCTGCACCCGCAGAACAGTTTGCTTTTCGTCAGGAGCTGCGCATGAACTTCGAGACCTATGACCGCCTGGTAGTCGATCGACATGACTCCTCCTCGTTCATTATAGTCGAGCCGCCGGGCGTGACAAAACCGGCCGGCACATTCCGACGCCAAATAGTCATCCGGAAGTGATCAGGATCGAGTACTTTGCCGTCCCTGAAGGTTTCGGGGTTTGAGTGGCGCGATCGCCAAAGTGAATTGGATCATCGACTTAGCGACAGGGACGACCATTTCTGGAGTGCGGCATGGTTCTTGCTCATACAGGATCGCAGAGGATGCTGCCGGCACGGCGGGGCTGAGGGCACGAGTGAAACGAGGAGCTACTCCCGTTCCGGCAGCGCCTCTCACTCGGGTTGTCGGATCGTGGGGAGAGCCCCAGTCGAAAGCCATTCCCGGATGCGCTGTGAGGCGATGGCGAACATGCGCTCGAAATCCTCCTCTCCCTCGATCCAGATGATGTCGGGGAGTGAGCGAAACCATGTGAGCTGCCTCTTTGCGTAACGCCTGGTTTCCTGCCGGGTGTGGTCCATCGCCTGTTCGAGCGTGCACCCGCCGTCCAGAAAGACGGAGCACTGCCGGTACCCGATGGCCTTGAGTGCGTGGCAATGCTTCGGGTGAGAACGCAGGATCGCACGGCATTCCTCCACCAGCCCCTCGCGGTACATCCGGTCCACGCGCGAATTGATCCGATCGTAGAGCCGGTCGCGCGGCCACGCGATGCCCAGTTTCAACCATCGGAAACCGTGCAACGCGAGCCGGGGCTGGCTCTGCCAGGAGCTGAGCTGTCTCCCGGTAAGGAAGTAAACCTCCAGGGCCCTGAGTATCCTCGCGGCATCCGCGACGCTGATCCGCTCCGCCGACCGGGGGTCCACCTTTCGGAGGACCATATGTAAGCGTCCGGCCCCCTTGCGCGAGATGATTCTCCGCAGCCGCTCCCGCAAAGCCTCCTCGCGTGCAGGGCCCTCGAAGAGACCGTCGATCAGCGCCTTCAGGTAAAAACCTGTACCACCCGTGACAACCGGAAGTCTTCCCCGGGCGGCGATTGCGTGCAGGGCCTCGCGCGCCAGTCGTTGATAATCTCCGGCAGAGAAGTCGTCACCAGGGTCGCGCAGATCAAGCATGTGGTGAGGGATTTCGGAGCGCTCTTCCGGGGTCGGCTTGGCCGTTCCGATGTCCATGGCGCGGTAGACCTGGAGCGCGTCACAGCTGACTATTTCGCCGCCGAACTCTCCTGCCACGGCCAGCGCCAGCCGGGACTTGCCGGAGGCCGTAGGACCGACGATCGCGAGCGCCGGATAGTCGTCCATGGATCAGCCGCTTCTCAGGTAATAGCGGATGCAGGCATAGGCCAGGATCAGCGCGGTCAGCACTATGATCCCGAGCACCTGGGACCGGGAACGTTCCGTCATCAGGACTCCACTCGCACCTGTAACCGTTCATGGTGTTGGTGCCCCTGCTGCCGATCAATTCGACCCGGACAGCACGTCCCGACTGGCCCGTCTCGGAGGGCC
The DNA here is from genome assembly GCA_017860075.1 of Acidobacteriota bacterium. Lineage (GTDB taxonomy): Bacteria > Acidobacteriota > UBA6911 > UBA6911 > UBA6911 > JACADW01. The sequence continues at coordinate 5,017 of JAFNAH010000027.1, forward strand.
GTACGTCGAGCACCGGGCCGATGTTTCCGGCAAACGGACGCAGTTTCTCGGCCAGGTCGGCGGCTGCAACGGTGGTCTTCCAACTGGCCACCGGCGAGAAACGATCGCTTGCCGTGCCGGTGGGATTCAGCTCGACCTCGAGGAAATCCACCCTTCCATCGGAGTTCAGGTGAAACCGGAGTTTTTCGCCGCCGATGAGGCGAACCTGTTCGATAGGTGTGCTTCTTCCGTCTGTGATTCTGAAGAGGTGGAGATCCTGGCTGAGCCGGAGTTGCTGGGTCTTCTTACCCCACTGCACGGAGATTTCCGACGGACCGGTGCCCGGTGTGGGCGACCCGGTGAACCCTGCAAACACGCCGCCTCGGAGGACCTCCGGCCGCCTGTGCTCGACCCACCGCACCAGGAGAGACACGCCGTCCGCACGCGTGATAGGTTCTCTCGGCCTGGCCATGTTGTCCGCAGAGGGGCTCCACAATCCTGCCTGCATCAGGAATGCAAAAGCGCTCCTTGCTCCCGCAGGTATGTCCCCCTCGTCGCTCAAAGTGCCAAGGTAATACTTGATGTCTCCGGCAGAGATACGGCGCTCGATTTCCTGCCTGCCAAAGAGGCTCTCCGCGGCCGCGGAGATGAACCCGGCACGCGAGACCATGTCCTGCCCGCGGGTCCGGACAGATTGCCCTCCGCTTCCGGCGATACCGGCAGCCCTGGCAATCCACCGCTCGGCCTCTGCAGGTGAAGGCGGAGCCATCGCTTCGACCGGCGATATCGCTTCGGGGCCCGAGATGCCCAGAACGTGTGCCAGTTCCAGGTTGCGGCCGGCAAGCCTGCCGTCGGCCGTGTAGATTCCAGCCTGGATGTAGTGCTTTCCGGTGAGCGCGGGTCCGTTCTCCCCTGCAGTCTCGTCTTCTACCGCGCAGGGAACGCTCTTCAGATAAGGCACGTCCGGGCCGCCGAAGACCTTGGCAAAATCCTCCGTTCTGCCGCCGCAGGTTGAAGTGTACATTGCGTCGATGAGTGCGCCCCTGTAGTAGACGGCCAGGCCGGCAGTCGTCCGCACAGCTTCGTTGGTCGGCTCCGTCTCGAGGGACGCCCCGCCGTAGACCTGCGTCCGGACGTCCGCGGTCAAATCAAATCCGTTCGCTCGAAATCGGCCCATGTTTCTCAAGGCATAGGTCCTTGCCGCGACTGATTGTGCGGCCAGCGCGGCATACTCGGGGTATCGTGACGGGTTGATTTCCGCGGGAACAACGCCGAGCAGATACTCCTCCACTCCCAACTGGTTTACTACGGTGAGGAAGCCATCGTGGTTGATGGTTACCTCGAGAATCCCCCGGTAGGCTTTGCCATCGAGACGAAGGAGGCTTGCGGCAGAGGAGGGCGAGACCAGGAAACCTGCAGAGCTGACGACAAACAGATCCCTGCCTCGCAGGGCGATGCGGCGCTCGCCGCTTCCCGAGATCCCGGTATCACGCACGACGATGCAATCCCGATATCCCGCCGGGATCAGCTCGGCAGCCGCGAACTCTTGGGCCTCTTCGCGTGTTTTGAACTCTCCGATCCGCACCTGGAATGTCGCCGTCGCAGGATTCTCCCGCACGAGCCCCGGCACGGTGAAGGTGTCCGAGAGCCTTGCCCGAAGTGATTCTGCCGAATCCCGACCGGAGAGCGATGCGACCTGGATTCGATAGAACGTTGCGCTCGCCTCGCCGCGTTCGACGCGGACGTCTATCTCACCGCTGACCGGCCGCCTTGTGGCTTCGGGGATCCGCTCCAGCAGGTAGAATTCCCCCGGCGCAGAGATCCGGACATCTCTCTCTGTCTCGGTGAGGCCGATGCGGATGGGAGGTCCCGTGACGACCAAGGGGTAAGCGGCTGGCGTGCTGGAGCTCTGCGTCACCTGCACGCCTTTCTGGTCCTGGCCACCGGGAGTCGGAGCCGGCTGCTGGCCTTTCACGGGGACAGGTCCCCGGGCTTCTTTGCCGGTAGTGGCTGAGGCAGGTCGGGTTGTCTTAGCGGCCGGAGCCTTCGAGGGCGAATGGACTTTGGCCTTCTTGCCGCATCCGGAAAACGTCAGAAGCAGCGCGAGCGCTATAACCGACGCTAGCTGGGATGAACACCGGTTTCTGCTGCGGAGAGACAGGTTATTCCCGTGCATCGGCATTCATCGGTCGATTTGCCTATTGCTGCTCGTTGTACGCAAAAACGAACTTCGCCCCGATCTGGTTGCCGGGGAAGCCGGGCGGAAGCGGAGGAAAGGGATTCGAAATCAGGACCGCGTTGAGCGCTGCCAGATCCAGCGAGGTGATCCCCGAGGACTTCACGATCTGGGCGCCCGTGTACCGCCCGTCCTTCCCGATGAAAAACACGACCGTGGTTCTGCCGCGCGAATTCCGCAGGTTTGACGGGATAGACCAGTTGCCCTTGACCCTCTCGATCACCGCAGTCGCGTACTGCCCGAGAGGGAACCCCTTTGTATCGAAGAAGCCCGATCCCTCGGATTGAAGCGCCTGCTGCTTATTCTCGAACACCTGGGTCCCGGCACTCGCCTGCTGTGTTGTCGGGGCGGAAGGCGGCGGCTCCTTGCTCGGGTCGACCTTCGACGCGGGCGGAGGTAGCGCGGCGGGTGGTGCGCCTGCAGCTGCGGGCACCTGCCTTGGAATCTGCCGCGGCTCAACAGCCGGAGAAGGCGCGGGGAGGTAGACTACACGTCCGGGCCCGGTTGCAGATTCCTCCTGAGCGGACCCTCCCGACGCAGCCGCTGCGGCCGCGGCTGCAGCGGCGGCCTCGGCAGCGCGCCGGGCGGACTCAGCAGGCTCGCTGGTGCTCGGCAGGGGGCTTACAGGCTGCGCCGCAGCCTTTGGATTCGGTGTCGGTTCGTTTTTCCAGCTGATGCGGATCGGGGGGCTCTTCATCGCGTCCCTGGCAGCCCTGGCCCAATCGTAGGTGTTTGCCCGCAGCGTTGCTGCCGACGGGCCCTGCATCGCCGTCGGGCTCCTCAACACAGTGACAGTGCGCCAGATGATCTGCTCCTGACTTGAGTCCTTCCCCGTGCGCGAGGAGCGAAACCAGTGGGCCAGCCCGGGGCCGAGCAATGATGGAAAGGCTATCAGGATTTCGATGGCGAGGAGATGTGCCAGGCAACTGCCAATCCAGGACGCGACGGTCCGACGCGAGGGAGTGTGCCTTCTCTGCTGCGAAATAGCGAATTCAAACATGGGCCTGGACGCAACTCGGGATCGGTTGAAGTATAGGAAAGGCTCCTAACGCCTGTCAAACTCACGCGCCTGGGCTTTTTCGGCCTGCTCGTGTATTTCGAGGGCAAGGCTCAGCGCGCGGATTCCTTCCGTGCCGGAGCACTCCACCGGCCCCCTGTGTCTTACTGCACCAAGGAACGAAGCGAGCTCGAGCTTCAGCGGTTCCTCGCGCGGGGGAGTCAGCCTGCAGCTGCTGACTTGAGGCGTCCCGGCGCCTGGAGTGCCCTCGAGGCTGTACAGGGAAACGTCCTGCCGCGTGTAATCGAGCGAAACGTACTGGTTGGCCTGGAAGAGCCTGAGCTTGCGGACCTTTTCCATGGAAACCCGGCTCGCGGTGATGTTGGCGACGCAGCCGTTGGTGAAATGGATCCTCGCGTTGGCGATGTCGATGCGCTGCGAGAGAATGGCGATACCGACCGCGTCCACATGTGCCGGAGGGTGACCTACCAGCAGGGAGATTATGTCGAGGTCATGAATCATCAAGTCGAGGATCACGTCGATGTCGAGGCTGCGCGGTGAGAACAGTCCCAGGCGGTGTGCCTCGAAAAAACGCGGGTTGGTCACCAGTTTGCGCAGTTCCCGGACCGCCGGGTTGAAGCGTTCGAGGTGCCCGACCTGGAGGACCCTCCGGTTCTGCTCGGCGGCGGCGACCAGCCTTTCCGCGGCCTCGATGCTGCTGCTGATCGGTTTTTCGACGAGCACGTCCACGCCTTCGTTCAGGAATTCCTGCCCGATCGCGGCGTGAGTAGTCGTTGGCGTCGCGATGCTGACGGCATCCACCTTGCCGAAGAGAGAGCGGTAGTCCGTAAAAGCTGCGGTCCCCAGCGGGTCGGCGATCTCCTCAGCCCTGCCCGGCAGCGTGTCGACAACTCCCACCAGCTCGGTGTCCGGCAGGGATGCATAGGTGCGCGCATGGTGCTGGCCCAGTGCCCCCACGCCGACTACGCCGACGCGAATCCTGTCCAATTTGCCACCTCAAGTGCTTTCCGGCGTCGAGCCTGCAAGAACCGCCCTTCGATGTCCGGGCCGGATCGATGTTGCTGATCAGGCCATCGGCTGGAACCCAACTACGGCGATTTCGTTTTCGTCCGCCAGGCGCACGAAATCATTTCTGTCTATGATGAGCGTCCGGCCTGCATCCAGAACCAGGGCCGTCGCTCCGGCGTCGACCATCTCGCGGATGGTGGGAACGCCGACTACCGGGACGTCGAAACGCATGTCCTGTTTCGGTTTGCTCACCTTGATTACCGTCAGGTGCCTGCGGCGGACGAGATCCCCCGCCCGGTGGATGACGGCATCTGTCCCCTCCATGGCCTCGACAGCGACCACAGCCCTGTCCCTGACCACGATCGTCTGCCCGATGTCCATCAAGGCAATCCTATGTGCGATCGGGCGCCCGAAATCCACATCACGCTGTTCACGGCCGTCGAGGCCCCGGCGGGTCAGCCTGCCTTCCGCGGCCATGTGCTGCCTGATAAGAATCGTCGAGTCGACCAGAGTGATCCCTTCATCCTCGAGCGCCTCAGCCACTCCGTTAATCAGGGAGTCGGTGTTCTTCTGTTTGAGCCCGGCCAGCATCCGGATCATCTTGAGATCCGGAAGGGAAGGGCCGAAAATACGGGCATGACGCACCTGGCCGGCCATGATCGCCTTGGTTGCGCCGGCCTCCTTGAAGACCCGTATCAGTTTCCCCAACTGCCCCAGACCCATCCAGTGCACCGGAAAACCCAGTGACTCGATCTCGGGAAAGGTTTCTTCCTTGATGGCGGCGACCACCACATCGACCTGTTTCTCACGGGCTGATTCAAGCACAAGGAAGGGGAACCTGCCGTTCCCTGCGATCAACCCGTATTTCTCGCTCTCTGCCATCGCTGTGAAATTCTGCGGGCGAGTCCGGCGCCGCCAGGATCTTCCGGTACAAGTCGGAAAGCCGGGTTACCGGATAAAGCCACGCTCCGAGGATTCAATAAACTCAAACAGCGCGGCAACCTCCGGCGCTGTCCAATCCCTCTCGCGCGCTTTCGCCAACGCGTCGCCGGTATTCAGCTGGGAGCGGAAGAGTATGCGATAGGCCTGTCTGAGTTCGTCGATGGATTTTGCCGGCAGACCGCGACGCTGGAGCCCGACGGTGTTGATGCCGTAAATCTTCGCCTGGTTTCTGTCCCCGACGGTCTTTACGTACGGCAGGGCATCCCTCGTGATGACGGAGAAGCCACCGATGAACGCGTGAGGGCCCACTCGGCAGAACTGGTGCACTGCAGAGAAAGCCCCTACCGTAGCGCAGTCCGCGACCGTGACATGACCGGCCAGTGTGGCCGCGTTGGCCATGATGATCTGGTTGCCCATGTGGGAATCGTGAGCCGCGTGACTGTAGGCCATGAAAAGGCATTCATCGCCTATGATGGTTGTGCCGCCGCCGCCGCCGGTGCCCCGATTCAGGGTGACGAATTCGCGGAACACGTTCCGGTCGCCGATGCGAAGCCAGGTGGGCTCACCCGCGTACTTAAGATCCTGGGGATCACTCCCGACCGAGCAGAAAGAGGAAAACCGGCAGTCCCGCCCGATGATGGTCCACTTGTGAACATGCACCTGAGCCTCGAGGATGGTCCCGGCGTCGATGCGAACCTCCGGCCCGATCACGCAGTAAGGTCCGATGACTGCCTCCGAGGCAATTTCGGCAGTTCGGTCAACGATGGCGGTCGGGTGAATTCCCATAATCAGAATACCGGTCAAAGCCTGCAGAGGACTATCAGAGTGTTCCCAAAGTCGAGCGGATGAGCATCGCTCAGCTTCGCTCAACGACCGCGCAAGAAAGTTCGGCTTCCGCAACCAGCGTGCCGTTTACAAAGGCCTCACCCCTCATCCTGTAGTAACGCTCACGGCTCCGCATGACACCGACCTCCAGCCGTATCTGATCGCCCGGCACGACCGGCTGACGGAAGCGGCACTTGTCTATGCCTGAAAAGTACACGAGTTTTGATTCGCGGTCCTCGTCGCGGAGAAAAAGGAGAATGACGCCGACCTGCGCGAGCGCTTCGACCAGAAGCACACCGGGCATTACCGGTTGCCCCGGGAAGTGGCCCTGGAAAAATGCTTCGTTTATCGTGACATTTTTCAGGCCAACCGCCCTGGTGCTTCCGTCGGTCTCGATGATCCTGTCAACCAACAGGAACGGATACCGGTGCGGGATCGCATGAAGGATCTCCTTGATCCCGATGTTCGACAAACCCTTCTCCATGGAACTCACCAGTCGGAGGCTCGGTTGCGCAGAAAAAAAAGGGGATGACGCTTTTCGACGACCATCCCCTGAACTTGAACGTGCGACCTAAGGTTTCTTCGCCGGGGCCGGTGCTGCTGCCGGGGCCTTGGCGGCGCCTGCCGGGTATGCCAGGTTGTAGGCCTGGATCACTTCTTCGGTGATGATGAGCGAAGCGTCGATGTACGCATCCCGGGTAGGATTGATGTACAGGACCGCGCTGAGGCCTTTCTCCTTGGCGATCTTCTCGATGACCGGGATCATTTTCCGCCCGATCGCGTTCACCACCCGGGTTCGCCTGGTCTCAATATCCTTCTGAGTATCTTGCTGAAAACGCTGGAGATAGGTGTCCTTCGCTTCGATCTGCACCTGCAGATCCTCGCGTGCCTCGTCCGTCAGCTTGGCGCCCTGAACGTTGAGCTGGTTCTTGAGCGTTTCCGATTCCTTGCGCAACTGCTCCAGCTCCTGGTTCTTCTTGTCGACGTACTGCTGAACCCCTCCGAACTCACGCTTCCCGTCGTCGCAGGTAAGGATTGCCTGCTCGAGGTTCAGCCAGGCCAACTTCGCCGGGCCTATGATTATCGGTGCTGCAGGCTGAGCCGGGGCGGGTTGACTCTGCGGCGCGGCAGCGGTCTGCGCGAACACAATGACCGGCACCGTCAGAACCGCCATGATGCCAATAAGGATAATTGTTCGAACCATCGGGTCTTCTTCTCCTTTGTAGCCTTTACTGCCAGGCGCGAAACCTGGCGCTCGATTAGGTGCGGAACTGAAACGGCGTTCCAAGCGGACTTCAAAAACGGGTAAATCTACTATATTTCGAGTCTAGAGACCAAGCGGAATCAGAAACTTCGTCCAATCGTGAACTTGATGTCGTGCCGGGGCTCGGAAAGGTAATATGTCGAGGTGCCGACAGGGATCGTCGTCTGGAGAATCTGCGGATTGTAGGCGAAGATCAGTCGGAATGGCGCGCTGATGACGGGAAGCATGAACTGAACCTCGACACCCGTGGAACCCCTGGGCAGGTTGTTCGTCGAGCTGATCAACTCCAGCGTGTTGGGGCCCTGCGTCCCCATGGCGCTCATGTCAGAGACTCGGTTGATTCCGTAGTCGTAGAAGGCCGCCATGGAGAGAGGCCCGGCGATCGGTATGCGATATTCAAAGTTGACAAGTCCGAACGTGTCGCCACCAACGGAGATGACACTGCGGGTTACCAGCGGAAGCCCGGTGTTAGTGTCGATGATCGGGTTGCCCTGCGAGTCGTAACGGGGAGTGCTGGAAATCGCCAGAGGGCTGACAGACCGGATGTCGAACCCGCGGATCGTGGTCTCGCCGCCGACGAAGAACCGGTCGAAGAAGGGGATGGCGGAATTATTGTACGCCTTGGCGTATTGTCCGAGAAGGCGGAGTCCGAACGTATGGCGCCCGTGGGAGAGCCACTTGTCGGGGAAGAACTTCCGGTATTCCACCACCGGTTGGAGCATACTGAAGTCGCCGCCGAAAATGCCGCCGGTGACCGCGATCGAGGCCTGCAGGCTCGATCCTTTCGTCGGATTGAAGTAATGGTTGGTCGTATTGTAGGAGACCATGGGAGTAACCGAGCTCCGTATGATCCCCGACACGGCATATTGCGGATTGCCCCCGGGGACGTAACCGATCAACTGCGAGTAGGCGAAGCTCTGGAAACCCTCAGCCACGTTGGTGATGCTGATTCTCTGCAGGGTATAGCTGGCGCCGAACCGCCAGAAAGAGAAGCCGAGCGGCCGGGATGTCGTGATCGTTATGCCCGTGGTTGCCCTGGTGAACAACTCGACCGGCTCGGCGTTTACCAGGCTCTGTAGCCCGAAGACGTTGTAGGTATCAAAGCGGTAGCGCTGATTATAGATCGAAGCGCCGAACGTCCAGCGTGTATCCAGGAGATACGGCTCGGTGAAGGCGACCACGAATTGCATTTCCCGCGTGCCCGCCATAACACTGAATTCCAGGCTGTTTCCCCGGCCCAGGAAGTTGTTCGTCGTGTAGTTCATCCCGATGAATGTGCCTGAAATGCCGCTGGCGCCGCCAGTTATCCCAATCGATTGGTGGCTTTTCTCCTTTACCTTGACCGCTATGTCGACCTGACCGGTCTTTTCGTTGGGCTTGACTTCGTAATCCTTCTCTTCGATCTTGTCGAAGAAACCGAGCTGA
>JAFNAH010000354.1 GCA_017860075.1 Acidobacteriota bacterium
GCGCCGGCGCGGTTGGTTATGCATGATCCGGTATCATTCCAGGCACAACGCACTGATTCATCGTGTATGTATCGGTCAGCCGGGCCTTGCCGGCGACCACCGAGGCGGCCTGCTGCGATTGGTGGTAGAGCTCTGCAAGAACTGCGATCTTGATCGTGCTGGCCGTGGGGAATACCTCAGGTGCATTGCGAGGCATCTGCCGTCCTGAAGTGAGATCCGGGATGGCGGTGCCCATCACCCCGCCGAGCTCGCGATCTGCCCGGGCAATTGCGGCTTCCGGTCTTCCGAAAAGCACGTCGGCTTTCTGTCCGCCATCCCGAGCCACCGCATGCACCGCCGCGAGGGAGACGAAAAACAGCGCGGTACGCATCCTGGACGTCGTGATCATCGGCCTGCCACTCCTGCTCCGAAGGGGTGTCCGCACGATAAGGCGGATCGAGGGACAAGTCAACGTGCTGTTCGCCAGACAGGGGGAGTAGCAGGGCGCAGGTGGGCGCGCACCGCCGGTGCGCGTGGGCCATGTACGAGGGAGGCGCACGACTGAGCTTGTGTCCGCACCGACCAGTCGTCTCACAGTTCTATGAAGCGGGCCTCCAGCCCTTGCTTCTCTTGGTGCGCGCAAACCTGGGGCTTCGCCCCAGAGGCGTTAACTTAGACCTGATTTCGTCGCGTCCTCGAACCTGGACTTAGACGTGGACTTAGGCAAGTGTGTTCTCACGCCCTGCGCTGTCTCTGTAGCATTCTGTTTGATTGATGCGGGAGGTGGACGGTTATCTGCGGTTGCGCGACAAGCGCCAGTCCAGGTCCAAGTCCACGTCCAAGTCTAAGTCCAGGTTGGAGTGTGCGAAGGAGAAACGGGCTCGAGTTAACCCCTATGGGGTTTCGCCCCAGGCTGGTATGAGAACGCGCTTCCAGAGCTTTTCATGTTGATTTCAACACCGTGCTGAGGGCCGAAGGCCTGCCTTATACCAGCCTGGGGCGAAGCCCCAGGAATTGCACCCACAGATGAAGGAGGGCTGAAAGCCCGCGTCATGCTACGTTCCGGGACATCCTTAACCGCGCGGATTCACGCGACCTCTTCGTCAACTCGATGGCCGCTGAGCCCCGATCTGGCCTATACTGGAGCAGGGCGAGCCACATTTTGCCGACCCTGGCATGAATTGCAGGCCTGAGTTAGCTGGAGGATCAACCGAATGTTGTCTAAGAATCCCGTACCCGGCCCTAAGGCGCGCGCTCTCCTGGCGCGAGACAACGAAGTCATTTCACCCTCGTACCCGCGTGACTATCCTTTTGTCATGTCTCACGGCTCGGGCAGCGAGGTCTGGGACGTGGACGGCTATCGTTACATCGATTGCGTCGCGGGCATCGCCGTGTGCTCGACCGGACACTCGCACCCCGATGTCGTGCGGGCCATCCGGGAGCAGGCCGGTAAGTTCCTTCACATCTCATCCGACTACTACCACGAGACGATGGTGCGGCTGGCCGAAAAGCTCGATGAGATTGCTCCATTTTCCGAAGACGCGATTGTGTTTTTCACGAACTCCGGGACCGAGTCAATCGAGGCGGCCCTGAAGCTTGCGCGCCACCACACGAAGCGCCAGTACCTGGTCGGCTTTTACGGCGGTTTTCACGGCCGGTCGTACGGCTCGGTGAGCATGACGGCGAGCAAGGCGATACAACACCGGGGTTTCGCGCCGTTGCTGAGCGGCGTGACCCATGTGCCTTATGCGGATCCCTACCGGCCCTGCCTCGCGATTTCCCCGGGCAGCGGCGATTACGGGGACGCGTGCGTGGACTATCTCGAGCAAGTAGTCTTCAAGTATGACGTTCCCGTGGACGAAGTGGCGGCCATCCTGGTTGAAGCGGTCCAGGGGGAGGGGGGCTATGTCGTGCCGCCGCCGAATTTCCTGCCCAGGCTTCGCAAGCTCTGCGATACGCACGGAATCATGCTGATCGTCGACGAAGTTCAGAGCGGTGTCGGCCGCACCGGAAAGTGGTGGGCAGTGCAGCACTTTGGTGTGGAACCCGACGTGGTCTGTTGCGCCAAGGGTATCGCCTCGGGGGTGCCTCTCGGCGCGATGATCGCGCGCAAGAGCGTGGTCAGCTGGGGGCCGGGCGCGCATGGCAACACCTATGGGGGAAACCCCTTGGCGTGCGCGGCGGCACTGGAGACGTTACGGCTGATTGAAGACGGATACATGGAGAACGCTCGCACAGTCGGTGCACATATGCTCGAGAAACTGCGTGCGATGACGGACCGGCATCCGCACATCGGCCAGGCGCGTGGCCTTGGGCTGATGATCGGTGTCGACATGGTCAAGGACAAGGCCACCAGGGAACCGGCACACGAACTGATGGAAGCCGTGCTCAAGGGTGCGTACGAACGTGGTCTGCTGCTCCTCGGGTGCGGCGCCAGCGTGATGCGATTTGCTCCGCCGTTGAACATAACCGCAGACCTGGCTGACGAGGCTCTCGCGATGTTTGACGACGCGGTGGGCGAGGCGGAGGCGGACATCGGAGGAGTGTAGTCCCCGCCGATCTCACTCGCGCGTCTGGATACGCCTATGACAGACGAAGGGAAGTACGTCCTGCACACCTGGACCAGGCAGGCCGATTGGAGAGGTCCCACGGTGGTCGGCGGGCAGGGAGCATGGTTCTGGGACGAGGATGGCAGGCGTTATCTGGATCTGAGCAGCCAGGCCGAGTGCTGCAACCTGGGTCATCAGCACCCGGCGGTCGTGCGCGCGATCCGGGAGCAGGCTGCCAGCCTGTGCTACGTTTCCAACAGCTGGGGAGCGTCCTCACGGAGAGACCTGGCACGGAAGATCGTTACGCTCGCTAACGGGGCGGGTGCAGACGGGCGGAATCACGCTCAGGAGGACAAACCCGGGGCGGCAGACCAGGCCCATCTGTCGGAGGCCAAACAAACCGGCTTCGGCAAGGTATTCTTCACCTGTGACGGCGCGGAAGCGACCGAGAACGCGATCAAGATAGCCCGATGGTACACGGGACGCCACAAGATGGTCTCCCGCTACCGTTCCTACCACGGCGCGACCCATGCGGCCATGAGATTGGGCGGAGACGCGCGCGGCTGGAATACGGCAGATGGCCTGACCGGCGTGGTGCACGTGCTGCCGCCCTATTGTTTTCGATGCCCCTTCGGTCTGCGTTACCCATCGTGCGGCATCCGCTGCGCAGACCACGTCGAAGACGTCATACTCTTTGAGGGGCCGCATGCGGTGGCCGCCGTCATCGCCGAACCGGCTGCGGGCACGAACGGCATCATTCCCCCGGTCGAGTATTGGCCGCGGCTGCGCGAGATCTGCGATCGCTACGATATTCTGCTCATAGCGGACGAGGTGATGAGCGGATTCGGCCGCTGCGGGGAGTGGTTTGCC
>JAFNAH010000355.1 GCA_017860075.1 Acidobacteriota bacterium
GTGCCTTATCTTGCCTGCGCGGGTGTGGCGGCGGGAGCGGACGGATTGCTGATCGAAGTTCACCGTAATCCGCAAGAAGCGCTCAGCGACGGTCGGCAATCCCTCGCCCCGTATCGGTTTGATTCCCTCATGCGGGAGGTGCGCGCTGTCGCACGGTCAGTCGGAAGGGAGTGATCATGGAGGTCGGTCCCGGCCCCGTGCCGTCCGACCGCACCGGCCTTATGTCGTTCCTCAATTACCTGGACTTAAGATACCGAACTACCAATTCAGTGCACGCTATGAAAATAACTCGCCCCCTCATCGCCCTCGTGCTATGCCTTGCATACGGTTGGAGCGCTGCTACCCCGGTCGTGACCTCTTCTTCACCGCGGCCCGCAGACGCGGATGTGCTCGACAGGGCCCTTTCCTACAACAACCGCGGAATAGCGCGCCTGGAGCAGTACGACTACCGTCATGCCATCGCTCGTCAACCTCGGCATCGCCTACTACTACGACACGAATTACCGCGATGCCGCGGAGCAGCTGGAGGCTGCTCTGAAGATCGATCCCCGGGAACCTCATGCGCACTTCGTGCTCGGGCTGCTGAACAGCAAGGAGTACAGGAAGGATGAGGCGCTGAAGCAGTTCCAGCAGGTCATCGAGCAATACCCGGACGACACGGCTACCAATTACAACCTCGGCCTTACCCTCATGCGCGACAAGGACTACGCCGGGGCCGTTCAGTATTTTGAAAGGGTGCTCAAGGTTGAGCCGCGCCACCTGTCGGCGATGTACAACCTGGGCATGGCGCTGATGCGAGCGGGCAGGCGCGAGGAGGCACAGAAGGTGATGGCCCAGCTCCGTGACCTCAAAGGGGATGAGGGCGGAAGTCCTGCCGGCGCGATGGGCACGCAGTATTTTGACGAGGGGCGATTCGCAATTGCGGTCGGCAACTATGACGTGCCGGTTCCGGAGGCCCTGACAGGGAACCACGACGTCCGTTTCGTCGACGTCACTGCGAAATCCGGCATAAAGCCTCCGCAGACGCACGGTGTCGAAACACTCGTCGGCTTCAAGTCGGGGATGCAGCTGCAGGCAAGAGACTATTCCCGCGAGTGGGCGGAGAAGAACCTGGTGCCGGCCATGGGTTCGGGTGCTGCGTTCCTCGACTACAACGGTGACGGGAAGCTCGACCTGTTCGTGGTCAATTGCGGCTCCGACGGCATGCCGGCTGTACTCTACAAGAACAATGGGGACGGCACGTTCACGGATGTCACGGCGGAGGCCGGTGTCGGCAAGCCTGTTCGCGGCATGGGAGTCGCGGTCGGCGACTTCAACAATGACGGCTGGCCGGACCTCTATGTCACCGCTTACGGCGGCAACCGGCTGTTCCGCAACGATAAGAACGGCAAGTTCGCGGATGTCACCGCCGAGGCGGGCGTGGGCGGACCGGCAGGGGAGTGGAGCCTCAGCGCCGCCTTTCTCGATTACGACCATGACGGCGACCTCGATCTCTACGTGTGCAACTTTATCAACTTGGCAGGCATTCCGGCCGGAACCAGCTTCCGTTTCCCCGATGATTTTGCCGGGCAGTCGAACCGGCTTTACCGGAACAACGGGAATGGAACCTTCACGGACGTAACAGAACAGGCCAGGGTCGGCGGCCGCGGCAGGTCCACTTCCCTCGTTTTCATGGATTACAACGATTCGCGGGACATCGATTTCCTCGTAGTGAACAACGGCGCCCCTCTGCAACTTTACAGCAACAATCGTGACGGAAGCTTCACCGATGTCGCAGTCCGGGCAAACCTCGACAAGGCCCGTGCCGCATTTGCCGTCAGCATGGGCGACGTGAACAAGGATGGGTACCCGGATCTCTATTTGCCGGCCCCGGAGGGTGGCGCGCGCGGTCGACTCATGATCAACGAGGCAGGCCGCACTTTCCGGGAGGTCGTGATCGGCGCGCCCCTTGCGCAGGTGCCGGGCGGCGCGTCGTGGGCTTCGGCCCTCTTCGATTTTGACAACGACGGATTCCTGGACGTCATCGGCGTGAGCGACGGCCTGTACGTCCTGCGAAATGCAGGAAGGAGTGAGTTCAAGGATGTAACAGCGGTATGCGGACTGGATCGGCTCAAGCTGGAGTCTCCCCGCAGCCTTGCCCTGGCAGACTACGACGGCGACGGCGATACGGATGTCCTTGTGATGAGCAGCGCCGGTGCACCAACGCTTCTCCGCAACGAGGGCGGAAATCTGAATGGATATATCAAGGTCAACCTCGCAGGGCTGAACGACAACAAGCCGGGTATCGGCAGCAAGGTGGAGATCCGTGCCGGCGGTCTCTGGCAGAAGACCGAGGTCGGCGGTGACTGCGGCTACCTCTCGCAGGGCGCTTCCGAGGTGGTTTTCGGTCTGGGTGCACGCAGGACCGTCGACGCCATCCGTATCCTGTGGCCGACCGGTGTACTCCAGGCCGAGATGGATCCCGCGGCCAACACCCTCGTCAAGATCAACCAGGTCGACCGCAAGGGGACTTCCTGCCCCATCCTCTATGCATGGAACGGCAGCAGCTATCAGTTTGTGACGGATTTCCTCGGGGGAAGCGCCTTCGGGAACCTGGTAGCTCCCGGCAGATACAACACGACGGACACCGATGAGTACGTCCTCGTCACCTCCTCGCAGTTGAAGCCCAAAGACGGCATTTACTCGATCAAGATGAACAATCAGCTGGAGGAAGTCATTTTTCTCGATCAGGCGCGCCTCGTCGTTGTGGATCACCCGGCCGATACACGGGTTTATCCCAACGAGCGGCTGATGCCTGCCAGGCCGTTCCCGGGCTACAGGCTCTTCGTATCGAGGGATTCCCGGCCCCCGGTCGGCGCCGTGGATGACCGCGGCAACGAGGTCCTGCCGCTGATCCGGGAGGTGGACCGGAAATACCCGGGTGACTTCAAACTGCTGCCTTTCAAGGGATATGCAGAGGAGCATTCGCTGATCCTTGACTTGGGAGACCTGAGTGCTGCGCAGGAGGTGGTTTTGCTGATGAATGCCTGGATCGACTATGCCGACTCGACTTCGAACCTGGCAGCGTCTCAGGCAGGTGTGCGGCTCATCCCGCCCTGCCTCCAGGTCCCCGATGAGCATGGAGAATGGGTCACCGTGATGGACAGCATGGGCTTCCCGGCCGGGCTTCCGAAAACGATGACAGTCGACCTGACGGGGAAGTTTCGCAACCCCAGGGACCACAGGGTCAAGATCACCACCAACATGAGGATCTACTGGGATCAGATCCTGGTCGACACTTATGCGGGAGATGACAGGGTCAGGACGGCGACGCTCGACGCCTCGAGCGCCGTGCTCGGCTGGGGTGGTTACCCACGCGAGATCAGCCCGGATGGCAAGAAGCCGAAGATGTACGACTACAGCGTCCGGGACCAGTCAGCGCCCTGGAAGACCCATGCCGGTGCCTATACACGCTTCGGGGATGTCAGCGAATTGGTGCGGAAGAAGGACAACCTCTCCGTCGTAATGCGTCACGGGGATGAGGCCACAATCGAATTCGACGCCCGTGCGCTCGAACATCCGCCTGCGGGATGGACGCGCAGTTTCCTCGTGTACGCCGTCGGGTTCGGTAAGGACATGGACATCAACTCGGCTTATCCCGACACGGTGGGACCGATTCCCTACCACGGCATGCCCTCCTATCCTTACCAGGGGGCGTTCCCTGGCAGTCGGGC
>JAFNAH010000356.1 GCA_017860075.1 Acidobacteriota bacterium
TTCGTGTTCCTGCAACTCGCCCGAGATCGGGTCCGCTGGATAGTAGCACGTCAATCAGGACATTGCATCCGCGGTTCAAATCCTCTATACCTTGCATGGTGACTCGCATCCCCGGCCTCCCCGCCCGGCGTTGGAGACGACGAGTCAGGCTGTGCTGCGAACCGTCCCATGGAGGTGCTTGTGAGACTTCTGCTGAAACTTGCGTTGTTCCCCGTCCTGATACTTTTTGTCGCGGCAGCGCCTCAGGA
This sequence comes from Acidobacteriota bacterium, assembly GCA_017860075.1. Classification (GTDB taxonomy): domain Bacteria; phylum Acidobacteriota; class UBA6911; order UBA6911; family UBA6911; genus JACADW01. The sequence continues at coordinate 249 of JAFNAH010000356.1, forward strand.
CAGCGTCTCCGTTCGTGAGGAAAAGATGTCCATCCCGACCTGGGAGATCGGACCACCGACGGTGCATTCGCAGTTTCCCAACCCAACGGGTCCCATCTACCCATACACGCTGAACGAGACCCTGACGGACAGAAAGGTTGACAAGACGTACAACGCGGTTGTCCTGGAGAACCGGTTCATCAAGGCCCTCGTGCTCCCCGAGATCGGCGGGCGACTGCACGGCGCACTGGACAAGACGAACAACTACACCTGGCTCTACTGGCAGCCGACGATCAAGCCCGGCTTGATCAGCATGACCGGCGCGTGGATCTCGGGCGGCATCGAGTGGAACTTCCCGCACGGGCACCGGCCCTCAGGCTTCATGCCGGTGGACCACCGCATCGTGAACCATGCCGACGGCAGCGCCACGGTCTGGGTCGGCGAAACCGAACCTGTCTACCGCATGCGATGGCTTGTGGGGATGACGATCTTCCCGGAAAAGAGCTACATCCGCTGCGACTACATCCTCATCAATCCGACGGACCAGAAGCAGTCTTACCAGTTCTGGGCGACCGCAGCCACGCACGCGAATGAATGGACCCAGGCACAATACCCGGGCGACATGGTCACAGGCCACGGCAAACACGAGTTCTGGAACTGGCCGGTCAATGACGGCGTGGACCTGACGTGGTGGAAGAACGTCCCGAACGCCAGCAGCTTCTTCGCGTTCAACAATCCCTCGGACTGGTTCGGCAGCTACGATCACAAGGCCCAGGGCGGCACGGTTCACGTCGCGAGCCATTACACCATGCCCGGCAAGAAGCTCTGGACCTGGGGGTCGGGGCCTTCCGGGCGGATCTGGGAGGATATCCTGACCGAGGGCGGCGGTCCGTATTTCGAGCCCCAGGCCGGTGCCTGGAGTGACAACCAGCCGGACAATCATTGGCTGGCGCCGAACGAGGTCAGAACGACGCATGATTACTGGTACCCTGTGCGCGACACGCGTGGCTACCATAATGCCAATGAGGATTTCGCCGTAAACACCGACCTGAAGGAAGGAATGGCTTTCGGAGCCGTCTACTCCACCGGCATAGCGAAGGACTGCAAGATCGTTCTCAAGAACACACGGAGCGGCCAGACAGTCTTTGAGACAACGACCTCTGTCTCGCCTGACAAACCCTTCACCCGCGAGGTGAAGGTGGCGAGCGATGTTACCGTCTTTGACCTGCACCTCGGCGTTTACGACCCGGCAGGGCGCCTGCTCATCGAACTGCAGCAGCAGCCCGCCAAGAAGGTCGAACTGCCACCCGGCCAGAAAGATCCCGGTGATCCGAAGAAGATGAACCAGGATCAGCTTTACTACGCCGGGGAATGGCTGGACAAGTTCGTGAGAAGGTCCGAAGGACTCGTCTATTACGAAGAGGCCCTGAAGAGGGATCCGAAGGATTGCAGGGTCAACACCGAGATGGGCTTCCTCGCCCTGAAGCAGGGCCGCTGGAAGGAAGCGCTGAACCACCTCGATACCGCACTCGAGCGCGACCCGGATAACTCACGGATATATTTCGGCAAAGGGCTGGCGCTCGCAGGCATGTCGAACTACAAGGAGGCTTACGATCAGTTCTACCGCGCCACCTACACGTATGACTACTTGTCCCCCGCGTCCCTCAACCTGGCACGCATCAGCACGAGATGGGGGGACTTCCGAAAGGCTATAGAGCTTACCGAAGATGCAGAGAGCCAGAACGGCAGGTTTGCCGATATCCCCGCGCTCCGGGCGGCTGCCTATCGCCATCTTGATGACTACAGCAGGTCGCAGGCCGCGGCAGAGAAGGCCATGACGCTCGACCCGATGAATCTCATGGGCAGTTATGAAAAGGCTCTTGTCGCGATTCACTCGGGTCGGCCGGCCGATCCGTGCCTGCAGACCTGGCTGTCGATCATGCGCGGCGACGTTCAAAACTACATCGAGCTTGCCACAGGCTATGCAGCCGCGGGTCTCTACCGGGACGCGGATGAGGTCCTGGCAAAATACGCGGCCGGGAAAGAGGGAAAAGCCCTGTATCCCATGGTCGATTACCTGAGAGGATATTTCAAAGAGATGAGCGGCGATCCGTCTGCCGCTTTGAGCTTCTACGAGAGGGCGGCGCTTGGCCCGGTGGAATACACCAATCCGCACAGGCTCGAGGAGAAGGCCGCACTCGATGCTGCCTTGCAGAGGCGACCGCAGGACGCTCGTGCCCATCTCTTCCTCGGCAACCTGCTCTACGCGATCGGGCAGCGTGAGGAGGGCTTCGCTCAGTGGAAGAAGGCGGTCGAGTGCGACGACAACCTGGCCCTTGCATGGCGCAATGTGGCTTATGCCGACAACAGCCTACTGAAAGACTCCGCCGCGTCGTTCAAGGCCTATCAGAAGACGATGCAGTTGGCGCCGAACGACGGCCGCGCGCTCTTTGAAATGGACCAGGTCGCCCAGGCGATGAAGATCCCGGCTGCGCAGCGCCTTGACTACATTGAAAAGCACCCGCAAGCGCTCAACTCGAGGGACGACCTGGTGGCCCGTTGGATTGATCTCTGTATCGAGATCGGAGGAGAGGGCAATCTCAAAGCCGCGCTCGACCGCCTTAAGAAGCGGCGCTTCAACATCTGGGAGGGAGGCTACGACATTCATGACGCCTGGGTTGAGGTGAACCAGCAGCTCGGCGACCTTGCGATGAACCGGAAGGACTACCCTGCGGCACTCCAGTACTTCAAGGACGCGTGCGAGTATCCCAAGAACCTCGGGGTGGCGCCCAGGACTCCCGACTTCCGGGCCAACGTGAACTGGAACCTGGCCCGGGTCTACACCGCGATGGGGCAGAACGACCTGGCCGCGGCGTGCCTGAAACAGATACTCGCCGAGAAGTACGGCAAGCCCAGCCTCGGCACGTACTACCAGGCGCTGGCGCAGCGAATGCTCAAGAACGACGCCGCTTCCAGGGCGTTGCTCGACAGCCTGGAAACGCGCGCCCGGGAAATGACGTCAGGCGGATTCGAGTACCGCGGCGATCCCGAAACAATCGGGCACATGCTGCTGGCGCAGGTGCTGGAGGCGAAGGGCGACAAAGCCGGGGCCGCTGTCGAGCGCAGGAAGGCACTTGATCAGAATCCAAAGGCGATGCGGATC
>JAFNAH010000357.1 GCA_017860075.1 Acidobacteriota bacterium
GAGGCTTCAGCGTCAGCTGCAGCGTCTCTCACGAGAGCGCAGCTCGCCAGATCTGGACCGGGTGAGCGGACAGCTCAGGCAGGCCATTGAGGAGATGAAAAAGTCGCTCGATCGTTCGAGGAAAGGAGAAGGACAAACCGCTGCAGCGGATGGCATCCGTGCCCTGCAACGGCTCGAAGATGCCGGCCGCCAGTTGGCCAGGTCCAGGGATGCAGCCCTTGGGGATCGGCTGGACCGGGCGGTAGAGGAGGCCGGCCGCCTGCTCGAAGAGCAGAAGCGGATTGCGGATGACGTCGAACGGCTCAGGCAGGCAAGCGCCCGGGAAGAGCGGCCGGAGGCGCAACGGGGGAGGGATGAAGTCGCAGGCCGTAACACGATGCTCGCCGAGAGCCTGAAGAGCCTGGCTGGTCAACTCGATGACCTCTCCCGGGAGGCGCGGGCCGGCCAGCGGGAGACCAGCGCGAGGCTGGCCGAGGCATCCGGCACGATAAGCGATCGCAGGCTCCCGGAGCGCATCCTGGGCTCGGCCCAACTCCTGCGGAATGGCCTCTTCGATTTCGCCAGGGCTCGTGACGGCTTCATCCGTGCCGGGCTGGAGGAGGTAAAGAAGCAGCTGGAGTCCGCGCGAAGCGGCATGGGCCAGACGCGAGAGGGAAGGCTCGAAGATGCCTACAACAAGGCCCGGCAGCTGGCCGAGGGGCTGGAGTCGATGCAGGAGCGGCTGAGCGGGCAGGGGAAGCAGCAACCCGGCAACAGTCGCGGTTCCGGGGGCGAAGGGAAGACTCTGACCAATGGACGTGGCGGCTCGCCCTCCGCAGCATCCCGGGGAGTCAACCGCGACGCTGCGGGTCTGCCCACCGATCTTGGCGGCTATCATGACGATGAAGTGCGGCAGCTTCGACGCGAGTTCCAGCAGCGGTTGGTTGACGCGGAAGAACTGCGCCGGCTTCTGGACCGCGGCGCGACGCGGACGGCGAGCCTTGACGAGGTGATCTCGGCTCTGCGTTTGATGCAGGGAATCCGAAGCTACGATGACCCGGAGGAAACGGCCCGTCTCGGGTCGGCGATCGAGTTACTGCGGCAGGTGGAGCTTGACCTGGCCAGGGAACGCGACCGCCTTCTCGGGAAAGGCCGGTACCAGCAGGCGGAAGACAACGACGCGCCGCAGGACTACAGGAAACTGGTCGAGGAATACTACAAGGCACTGGCGCGGGGGATGCCATAGCTCCGTGTTTCCATTCCGCTTGAATTCCTTCCGATTTCTCCGATATGGTCATGCCCGTCAGCGCGACCTTGATTCGCAGGGGGGAGGTGCAACGTGAGGATAGTCATAACCGGCGGCGCGGGTTTTCTCGGGAGCAACCTGTGCGACCGGTTGCTGAACATGGGGCACCACGTTACCTGCCTCGACAACCTGATTACCGGGAGCGTAGACAACATCTCCCACCTGATGGGGAACGAGCGCTTCCGCTTTCTCAAGCACGACGTCACCGAGTACATGTTCATCGGCGAGCCGGTGGATGCGGTCCTGCACTTCGCCTCGCCTGCCAGCCCCCGCGACTACCTCGAGCTGCCGATACAGACCCTGAAGGTCGGCGCCCTGGGAACCCACAAGACACTCGGGCTGGCCAAGGCGAAGCGCAGCCGCTTTCTGCTCGCGAGCACGTCGGAAACCTACGGGGATCCCCTGGTCAATCCGCAACCGGAAACCTACTGGGGCAACGTAAATCCCATCGGGCTGCGCGGCGTCTATGACGAGGCAAAACGCTTTGCCGAGGCTCTGGTCATGGCCTACCACCGGACCCACGGCGTGGACACGCGTATTGTCCGTATCTTCAATACCTATGGGCCGCGCATGCGGCCGCATGACGGGCGCGTGGTATCGAACTTCATCGTCCAGGCGCTTGAAGACCAGCCGCTCACGGTTTACGGCACGGGAAAGCAGACGCGCAGTTTCTGCTATGTGGACGACGAGGTCGACGGGATCGTCAGGCTCCTGGTCGCCGGGGATTCCGAGGACATCCACCACCCCGTCAATATCGGCAACCCCCACGAGCTGATGGTCGAGGAGATAGCCCGGAAGATCATCGAACTGACCTCCTCCCGCAGCCGGATCCTCTACGAGGCGCTGCCCGAGGACGATCCCAGAGTGCGGCGCCCGGACATAAGCAGAGCGGAGCGGCTGCTGGGATGGAGCCCGCGGGTGTCGCTGGAAGAAGGGCTCGGGAAGACCATCGAGTATTTCAGGTTGCGGCTGGCGCACTCATCGTAGCCGGTCGGGTAAGGGTTGCCCGTACAATCAACCCCGAAATCGAGGCCCACTATGCAAGTCCCACTCCTGGATCTCAAGGCACAGTACGCAGGCATCCGGCACGAGGTGCGCGCGGTCGTGGACCAGGTCCTCGAGAGCCAAAGATTCATCCTTGGGCCGCATGTTGAAGCTCTCGAGAGGGAAATGGCCCGCTTCTGTGGCGCTTCGCATGCCGTTGGAGTCGCGTCCGGCACCGACGCTCTACTCCTGTCGCTCAAGGCCGTCGGCGTGGGCCCTGACTCGGCGGTGGTCACAGTGCCATACACGTTCTTTGCCACTGCCGGCGCCATAGTGAATCTCGGCGCGAGGCCGCTGTTTGTGGATATCGAGGAAGCCGGCTTCAACATGGATCCCGGCTGCCTGTTGTCGTTCCTGAAGGATGAGTGCTCGTTCAACCGGACCGCCCGGCGGTTGGTTCACAAGGCCTCGAACCGGGAGGTTCGCGCAATCCTGCCGGTACATCTCTACGGCCAGTGTGCCGACATGCGTGAAATCCTCGAAATAGCAGGCAGCTTTCACCTGCCGGTAGTGGAAGACAGCTGCCAGGCGCTCGGAGCGAACTACGATGGCCACGCTGCCGGCACGATCGGCGCCTGCGGCTGCATAAGCTTCTTCCCGTCCAAGAATCTGGGTGGAGCAGGAGACGGCGGGATGGTTGTCACCAACAACGAGGAAATTGCATCCCGCGTTCGATTGCTGCGGACTCACGGCGGGGTCAGGCGGTACTACCACTCGGTGGTGGGGTATAACAGCCGCCTCGACGAGCTGCAGGCGGCCATCCTCCGGGTCAAGCTCGGACACCTGGCCGAGTGGAACGAGGGGCGGCGGCGAAATGCCGCGGCCTACGAGACGGATTTCAGTGCCGCCGGGCTCTCGGAGCACGTCAGGACCCCCCCTGTCCTGCCGGACCGGGATCATATCTACCACCAGTACGTGATTCGTTGCCGGCGCCGCGATGAGCTCAAGGCTCACCTGGCGGCCCGAGAAATCGGAACGGAGGTCTACTATCCGGTCTCCCTGCACGAACAGGAGTGTTTCGGTTACCTGGGGTATCGGCAGGCCGACTTTCCGCATGCC
>JAFNAH010000358.1 GCA_017860075.1 Acidobacteriota bacterium
CACTCCGCTCAGGATCGTCACCAGGGAACCGTCCGCGGAACGCCGTGTCTTCTCGACCATCTGGACGGCGTCGGCCCCGTCCGGGACGGGAGCGCCGGTCATGATACTGATCGCCTCACCCTCCCGGAGCGGCGTTCCCCACTTCGAGCCCGCACGGCTTTCGCCGACACATCTCAATTCCGCGGGAACTGTCCTCACATCCGCGGCTCGGACGGCATAGCCATCGACCGCCGATTTGTTGAACGGAGGGATATCGCCGGTCGCTGTCAGACCTTCCGCCAGAACCCGGCCATGGGCCGACCGGAAGTCCAGGCTCTCGATGGCCGGCGCCGGCAGGTTCTTCTCAATCCTGCGAAGTGCTTCGTCAATTGGGATCATCCCATACCGCTCAGGAATCCTTGGTGTCGCTCTTCCCGGACTTCTCGTCCTCCCCCGCTTTGTCGAGCTTCTTCAATCCTTCCGCGAACTCCTTCAAACGCTTCTCCACGAGGTGGTGAATCGTCCCTTCCGGATATCCGCCGTCGACCCTTGCTCCGGCCGGTACGCCCGTGAGCAGCTCGATTCCGTCGTCGACCGATCGGACGGCGTATATATGAAACCGGCCTGCCTTCACAGCGTCGATAACGTCATACCTCAGCATGAGGTTCTTGGAGTTTTGCACCGGTATGACCACACCCTGATCACCAGTAAGCCCGAGGGCCTTGCACACATCGAAGTACCCCTCGATCTTCTGGTTCACGCCGCCGATCGGCTGAATTTCTCCATGCTGGTTGACGGAACCGGTGACCGCGATTCCCTGCCTGATTGGTACGCCGGAGAGGCTTGACAGCAGGGCATAGACCTCGGCCGAAGATGCGCTGTCTCCATCCACCCCCTCATAGGATTGCTCGAAACAGAGGCTGGCGGACATCGACAACGGGCGCTCCTGCGCGTATTTCCCCGACAGGTATCCGCCGAGGATGAGCACTCCTTTTTCGTAGATCTTGCCGCTCATCTTTGCCTCGCGCTCGATGTCCAGCACGCCGCTGCGCCCCACGTAGGTTTTCGCGGTGATCCGAGACGGCTTGCCGAACCGGATATCGCCAAGATCGATGACAGATAGCCCGTTGACCTGGCCGATCCTGTCGCCGGCGACGTCGACCATTATGATGCCGCGGGTGATGAACTCCCTGACCCGCACTTCGATCAGGTTCGACCGGAAATATTTCTCCTCTTCGGCACGCGTCACGTGCCCGGCCGACACAGCGGCAGCTCCTTCCTCTCGCGCCCAGTAGCTTGATTCGCGCACGATATCGGCCAGGTCGCTGAACCGTGCGGAAAGCCTTTCCTGGTCGTCGACAAGCCGCGCGCCGTACTCCACCACCTCTGCTACTCCGGATGGATCGAAATGGACCAGGCCCTCCACGTGGCAGCGGTCGCTGATGAACATGGCATAGCCCTGGAGCGATTCTTCGTTCCATTGCATTTCATAGTCGAAATCGGCTTTGACCTTGAAGATCTTGCGGAAGTCCTCGTCCATGCCGTAGAGAGCCTGGTAGATCCACTGGTTGCCGATCATGATCACCTTGACATTCACAGGAATGGGGCTTGGGCGCATTGCGGCGACGGGGACGAGCCCGTACTGCTCCCCGAGGTCCTCCGTGCGAACCGCTTTGTCGCGGATCGTACGCTTGAGCGTCTCCCACACGCCGGCGTTTATCAACACGTCGCGCGCAGTGACGACCAGGTATCCGCCATTTGCCCTGGCGTAGGAACCGGCGCGGACCATCGTGAAGTCGGTGAAAAAGGTCCCGAGCTGTGTGCGGCGTTCGACACGGCCGAAGAGATTATAGAAGGTAGGGTTGGTTTCGATGATAACCGGGGCACCCTTGGTTTCTGTGTTGTCGACGACGATGTTTACCCGGTACTTGAGGTAGGGCTCCGGCTGATATTCGAGCTTCAGTTGTGCGGCCGGCGAAGTGTCCGCCTCCTGGTTCTTTTCCGAGAAGTCCTCCAGGTGGGAAAGCATGTGGTCCTGGACGTCTTCCAGGTACGAAACGACCTGGGGGATGTCGGAGTATTGCTCCTTGATCTCCTCGACCCGCACCCCGACGACATACAGGCCAACCCGTCTGTTCAGCTCATTGACCTTCTCCCGGCTCGCCTTGTTCACCTCCCGGACTTCTCGAAGGAAGTTGTTGATATCGGACTGAAGGGCTGACCTTCGTCCCTCTATTTCCTGCTTGGTTTCGTCACCCAGTACCTCGAATTGCTCTGCGGAGATCGGCTTCCCGTTCAGAAGCGGGACGAGCGACACGCCCATCTTCGACATCTCCAGCGCGAACCCTTCCTGGCGCGCCTTCTCCGAGAGCTGGTTGTATAGCGCCTGCTGCTGAGCCTGGTTCTCGGCAATCAGCGCACCCATGCTCTGCTCGTACTCCTTCGAGTCGAAGGCCTTGGGTATTTCCCTTTTCAGCTGCGCCACCAGCTCCTCCATCTCCGCCTTGAGATTCTTTGCACGACCGGCGGGCAGGTGGATCGCAACCGGGGAATTCGGATCGCGGAAGTTGTAGACATAACACCAGTCGTCCGGCGTCGGCATCGTGACGGCGATTTCTTCGAGGAACTTCCTGATCACCGTGGTCTTGCCGGTGCCGGTCAGGCCGCTCACGTAAATGTTGTAGCCCGGGGAGTGGATATCCAGGCCGAACCGGATGGCCCGTACCGGACGCTCCTGCGCGACGAACCCCTTGAGCGGCGGAATCTCGGCGGTGGAGCTGAACTTGAAGGAGGAAGGATCGCAATCGCAGCGTAATTGCTCCGGAGCCAACTCGTGTGGATTCTTGTCCATCTTGACCTCACTCAGGCAGTGTTGGGGCAGCAATACCGGCTCGAAACGTGCATTCAGCGCTTATAGCCTATCTTGCGCAGGAAATCAGCACGCGCCCTGGCGTCGGCCTGGGTCTCGACTCCCTTGGGTGCGAAACCATCGACCACCCCCAGAACGCCTCGCCCCTGCCCCGTTTCAGCGACGATTACCTCCACCGGGTTTGCAGTGGCGCAGAAGATCTGGCAGACCTCCTGGCATGCCTTGACTGCGTTGAGGATGTTGATGGGAAAAGCGTCGCGCAGAATTACTACAAACGTGTGACCTGCACCCAGGCTCAACGCGTTTTCGGCTGCGGACTTCTTCAGCTCCGGATCGTTTCCCTCGACCCGGATCAGGCAGGGGCCTGAAGCCTCGCAGAAGGCGACGCCGAACTTGGCGTGCGGACAACCGGTTACCAACGCTTCGTAGATATCCTCGGCGGTCTTGATGAAATGGCTCTGACCCAGGATGATGTTGGATCCTTCCGAAAAAGTCAGCGGAACCTGTTTGATCTCCATGATTGTCTACCCTGTGAAAG
>JAFNAH010000359.1 GCA_017860075.1 Acidobacteriota bacterium
GGTTGTGAGGCGAACCAGGCTCAGCCCCCTGGACTGCAGCTCCTTCAACAGCGCGGGGATCGCCACGTGCGGTTCTGTCACGGTGAGCGCGATTCCCGATGATTCGTTCCTCGCCTCCCGCACCGCAGGCAGTACCTCCAACTCCTCCGGCGCGAGAGCAGCCCCGTTCGAAACCGCGAACTCGACAACATGCTCGCCGCCGAGGGAGGCAATGAGTTCGGTCGGCGAACCCAACGCAATCACTTTGCCGCGATCCACGACTGCCACACGATCGCAGAGGCGCTCCGCCTCGTCCATGTAATGCGTGGTGATCAGGATCGTGCGCCCCTGTTCCCGGAGGTTGCGGATGATCTCCCAGAGCTGGCGCCTGGCCTGGGGATCCAGCCCCGTCGTGGGCTCGTCGAGGAACAGGAGTTCCGGGTCACCGACAAGCGCGGACGCCACCGCCAGGCGCTGACGCTGGCCGCCCGAGAGTTTACCGACCCAGGCCTTGGCCTTCTCCGCGAGACCCACAGCCCCCATGACCTCAGCCGGGTCCTTGCCCTTCCGATAGAAGCTGCGAAACAGCATGAGGGTCTCATAGACCGTAAGCTTTTCCGGGAAGCGTGTTTCCTGGAGCGAAATCCCCAGGCGCTGACGCAAAACATCATCATTCTGCCCCCAGCGCATGCCCAGGATTTCCACATCGCCCGATGAGGCGTCCAGCAGGCCCTCGAAAATCTCGATCGTCGTCGTCTTGCCGGCTCCATTGGGGCCAAGCAGGCCAAAGCACTCCCCGTGACGCACCTTCAGGTCCAGCCCATTGACGGCATCTACCGGCCCGCCGCGGCTCTTGTAGCGCTTGCGCAGGTCCCGGCAACGGATCGGGAAATCGTTTTCAGTCGTAGAAGTCATGATCAAAGCCGCATGAGCCATTGCCAGGCCCTCGTCGGCACCGGAAATAAGTTATCGGACTTACCATCTCGTCGGCAAGTGGAGGAACGAAATAGCAGCGAACAGGCCGGCGTGCGACACGGCTCCGGCGACAGGTCGGGCCGGCTTGTTTCCTTGTCGGTGGAGGCGATATGAGCCTGACTCACAGTCCCACCCGGTGCGTGTCCGTGCCTCCGGCGCGGACACGGTGCGCTGCGGCGCAGCGCACCCACCTCTCAAGCAGGACTCAGCTATTGCGTGGCCGCGAAGCAGGTCAGGTCTGACGGACCTGACCTGCTTGGGACCGAATCCGGGACAAGCAGGTGCGCGCCGGCGGGGGTGCGTCCTCTACTCACAGGTCGATTGCGACTACCTCATGAACCAGCACCGAGGGGACAACCACCTCCAGATATCCTCCGTTTTCGTGGCAGGCCGGCTGTTGTCCGCCGGCCAGTAGCTGGACTTTGGAGGCTTTCCTGCCCGCAGGCAGTCGCAGGCGGACGCGTTGCTCGCCCACAGGAATGAATTCCCGGAACGGTCCTTTCATCATCATGGGATTCGTCAGGTTCACGAGGTGAACCGTAATCGACGAGCGCTGACGCCAGATGGTCACGTCAAGTACCCCGGGGCCGGCAACGGTAACCGGGCGCTCTTCGTTGCTCACCCAGTCCACGGCGTTGCGCAGGAGCCTGCCGTGGTCCACGCAAAGCACCTCCCAGAACGTCCGATCGATATCCCACGGGAAATAGACGACCCGCCCCTTGTCTCTTTCCTGAAGAAAGACCCCTGGGACATCGGTTCGTGTCACACGCGGATACACCTTTTCCATGGGCAAATCGGGATAGGATGGAATGAGCGTAAGCGGAACCGACGGTAGCCGCTGCAGCGGTGCGGCGTCAACCCGGTAAACGCCGTTGATGATGCGCCCCGCGTCTTCCAGTCCCTTCAGGATCGGGTGATACCGCCCCGAGGATGAGTCCTTTTCAATCCGGAGGTAGGAGTTTTGCATCGGGCCTTCGACCTTGCCTGCACAGCGAGCCCCGAACAGATCTCCCAGACCGAAGCCAGGCCTCCTTACACCCCACTCGTCATAGAGCGATGTCTCGAAGGTCGCAACCAGCCCGCCCCCGCCATCCACGAACCGGCGCAACTGCCCACACTGGGTGTCATCGAGCGCGGCAACGTTGGGCAGGATCAGCGTCTTGAAACCCGACAGGTGTTCCGTGTCGAGCAGGCGGTCGTGGACCATTTCGAACGGGATGCGGGCTTCGATGAGCGCCTGGTAGAAGCCGAGGCCCGGGTCCTCTACTCTGCCGGCAACACGATCCCGGCCACAGAACCTCGCTGTCTGCTGCGAGTAGACGAGCCCCGTCCGAGCCAAAGGCGCCTCATTCCGCAGGTATCTTTCCCATTTATAGTGCCAGTCGTACACCTCCTCGACGACCTTGAGCCACCGGCGATCGTAGAGCACACCGGAGAACTTGGTGAACCACGGTCGAAAGCCGTTCGCGATCCCGTCCACGGCCCAGATCCGGATCTCGGCCTCGCTCTGCACCGAATCCTTCCAGCGATATGGCTCCTCGACACCGACGCTGAAGATGCCCACAACCGGCTTTGAGCCCAGGGCGGCCCGGTACTCTTTCACGTTCATGCCGTTGGCCCACGGAGCCATGAGGCCGCGCCGGGCCTGCCGGTCTGCAACCATCGTTCCGGCTTTCCGACCCGCGCGCACCATATCCAGTTCGCTCAAAGCACCGCCTCCGGTATTGGGAATAAAGGAGGCCGCCGGGTTGATCTTCCGGATTTCCGAATCCCACAGATCCCAAAGCTCGAACAGGCGCTGGTCCCGCCAAAGGATGTAGTGGCGTCTCGCGGGATCCTGGGGATCGGTGGTGCGCGGTAAATCCATGTTGCAGTACGCACGGAAGTTGTCGCGGCAGTGCTCGCAATAGCACATCCCCGAGCCGCTCCAACGGTTGCTGAACACCCCGTCGACCCGGTAGAGCGAGACGATCTCGCGCGTCACCTCCGTCATGAACTCGAAGTTGTACGGCCCCAGGGCGCAGGTCACCCACATCTCCGGGCTGGCCCAGTGCCGGCGCCTCTGCCCGGAGGCATCAACCGCGATCCAGTCCGGGTGAGCGTCGCAGACATCCTGGTGCACAGCGTGAGGATCCGTGCGCGCGACGACGATCATGCCCAGCTTGCGGCATCCTGCGACAAGGCCGCCGAAGGGATCCAGGCCGTCCAGCCAGGCACTCCTGTGGTGCAGCGGAATCCTGGTGGGATAGTAGGCGACGCAGCCGCCCGCGCTGAGGCACGCGGCGTCGGCGTGCACGCGACTGAAGTAGTCAAGCCACTCCTGCAGATTGAACCGCCCCGGGTCGTTCTCGACGAGAGTCAACTGCGCCCATCTCATCGGGCGGTCGAACCATCGATCTGGAGCCGCTCCGGCACCTTGATCCTCGCC
>JAFNAH010000360.1 GCA_017860075.1 Acidobacteriota bacterium
GCGGTCATGATCATCGAGTTGGACGGGCTGGCGGCGGCACTCGACACACAGGCGGACGAGATCGGGGGTATCTGCCGGGCGCACCGCTGTGGTGAGCTGCGCGTCGCCAGGGACGAGGAGGAGCGGGCGACCATCTGGAAAGGGCGCAAACACGCGTTCGGCGCGGCCGGCCGGATGTCGCGGGACATCTATCTCCAGGACGTGGTGGTTCCCCGCAACCGTTTGAGCGAGGTGGTCGTGCGGCTGTATGAGATCGCCGATCGCGCCGGCATTCCCCTGGCAAGCCTGTTCCACGCGGGAGACGGGAATATGCACCCGATACTCCTGTTCGATCGGAGCCGGGAAGGCGAGGAGCAGCGCGTTCTCCAGGCGGCCCACGAAATGCTCCGTGTCTGCGTCGAGGCAGGCGGCACCCTGAGCGGCGAACATGGAATCGGGAGCGAGAAAAGCGAATTCATGGGACTGGTCTACTCGGACGAGGACCTGGGTGCGATGATGCATCTCCGGGCGGTCTTCAATCCCGACGAACTGTGCAATCCGGGGAAGATTTTCCCCATCCGGCATTGCCTCTACAAATGAGGAGCAACCGGTGACCTCATCCGCAGCTTTGATCGATGGGCTTTCAGTTCTTCGCGAGGAATTTCCCTCCTCCGTCGACGAGCTCGCAGAGGCCGTCAAGCGCGCCGCCGCGTTGAAAGAGCCGATGTCGGCGACGGGCGGCGGCACAAAACTGCACATCGGGAATCCCTTGCGCTCCGCCCCGGTCATGATTCACACGGGAGCGCTCTGCGGTGTGGTGGAGTATGAGCCGGACAACATGACGGTGTCGGCGCTCGCGGGCACACGGCTGGGCGAACTTCAGAATGTGCTTCGGGGACGGAGGCAGTTCCTCCCGCTTGATCCGCCTGCCGCTGAGGCCGCGACCCTCGGCGGCCTCGTCGCATGCAACACCAGCGGCCCGCTGAGGTTCCGCTATGGAACGGTCAAGGACATGCTGCTCGGCGTCAGGGTCCTGCACGCCGATGGGACCAGGACAAAGGCGGGCGGCAAACTGGTGAAGAATGTGACCGGTTACGATATGTGCAGGCTTTACACGGGCTCACTCGGAACGCTCGGCCTCTTCACGGAGCTCACTTTCAAGGTCAACCCGCTTCCCGAAACAAATGCCACGTTGCTGGCCTCATACCGGGATCTCGATTCCCTTCTGCAGGCCAAGCAGGATTGCCTTGCAGCGGGTCTGCTGCCGGACGCAATCGAGGGCTGGAACTCATCGGCTTTCGCGCCCCTCGGACCGACGGCGACCCCGGCACACTGGTTCCTGATGGTCCGCTTCGGCGACGTCATGCCCGCAGTTGAGTGGCAGGTGGCGAAGCTGCGTGAGATCGTCGCCCACGGCGGTGGCGAGGTCCTGCAGTTGCTGGAAGGCGAAGCAAGCGAAAGATTCTGGCAGGGCGCCTCCTCACTCAGGGAAGCCTCCGAGGGAGCGGAGATTGCGGCAGTGAAGTGTTCTGTCCTTCACCGGTCCACAAGTGAAGCGGCGCTGCGGATGGAACGGCTTGCGGGCCGCCTCGGGGCGCGACTCTCGGTTTATTGCCATGCCGGCGCCTGCGTGCTTTACGGCCGGTTCGCGTGGGATGAGGCACGCCCCCAGCCACTCGAGTTGCGACGCGAACTCGAGGAGTTGCGCAAGTACTGTGTCTCGGCCGGCGGACACGCGGTCATCGAAAGAGCCGGCCCCGCGGTCAAAGACGGGTTGGACGTCTGGGGCTACGAGGCGCCGGCGCTGGAAGTCATGCGCAGAATCAAGCGCGAATTCGACCCGAACGGGCTCCTGAATCCCGGCCGCTTCGTCGGCGGGATCTGAGGTCCGTGGGCATCCCGGCACGGAAGGAGAGCGATTGATGAAGACAGAGGCAGTCACCGGGGAGGCCAGATCCGAGGCCGACAACCTCGACTGCATCCATTGCGGGCTCTGTCTTGCGGTCTGCCCGACCTATCTTCAGCTGGCCAACGAGGCCGACTCGCCTCGCGGCCGCATCTATCTCATGGACGCACTCAAGGAAGGCCGCGTCGAGCCCTCCAGCGGGAACCTCCACAAGCATGTGCTTCTCTGCCTCGAGTGCCGCGCCTGCGAGACTGCATGCCCTTCCGGGGTTCGATTCTCCATCATGATGAACGCCGCCCGCGCCGCGATCCTCGAGCGCCGCAGATTCTCCACGATCGAACGCGCGGTTCGACGATTCGTGTTCGACAGGGCAATGTCGAGCCGCGTCGTCCTGCGCCTCGGCTTCGCAGCGCTCCGTATTTACCAGCTGTGCGGGCTCCAGCGGCTGGTCCGCGGATCAGGAATTCTGAAGCTCTTTCCCGCAACACTCGGGACAATGGAGTCCCTGCTGCCGGTCATTCCGAATCGCGCCTCCTATTCATTGCCCGTGCGCGGTACCGGGAACGGCCGGCTCAGCGTCGCGTTTTTCGAAGGCTGCATCATGCCGGAGCTGTTCGGGCCGACTCACGAGGCGACAATCCGCGTACTCGAGCGAAACGGGGTCGCCATCTGCCTCCCGAGCCGCCAGACCTGCTGCGGCGCCCTCCACATCCACGAGGGGGAAATGGGGAAGGCTTTGGACCTGGCGCGGCGAAACATCGATGCATTCGAGGACGACGGCGCCGACTTCATCGTGACCAACGCGGCCGGATGCGGCGCCATGCTCAAGGAGTACGGCCAGTTGCTCAAGGATGATCCGGTTTATGCCGGGCGGGCTTCAGCCTTCAGCCATCGCGTCAAGGATATCTCCGAATTCCTGGACATGCTCGAGATCGGCGGAGAGATGGGCAGGCTGGAGCTGAAGGTCACGTACGACGACCCATGCCACCTCCTGCACGCGCAGGGGATCCGTTCCGCCCCGCGCAACCTGCTGCGGCGCATCCCCGGCATCGAGTTCGTGGAGATGAGCGACTCCGACCGGTGCTGCGGCAGCGCAGGGATCTACAACATCATGCAGCCCGGGCTGGCGAACCAGATCCTTGCAGAAAAGATCGCGAACATCGTGCGGACCGGTGCAAGCGTGGTCGCCACCGGCAATCCCGGGTGCCTGCTTCAGATCGAGGCCGGCCTGAGGGCGCGGAAGCTCGCCATCAGGGTGGTGCACCCGGTAGAACTGCTGGATGAGGCCTACCGGCGGGGATCACGGTCGGACGCTTCAAGTCACTCGTCGCAGCAGAGAAGGTGTGAATGAATCGTTCGGCTGAAATGTGCCGGCCTTTCAGGCCTCGATTCTGTTCGCCGTCTGTAACCACGCGCTTACGCACGTGGTTACTCACTGCCGGCGCTTCGCACCTCGTTTCTCTGCCCGTTCGTTCCATGAACGGGGCTGACAGC
>JAFNAH010000361.1 GCA_017860075.1 Acidobacteriota bacterium
AGGTCCGCATCCTGTATCTTGCCCTGCCGCTCCTGGATGGCCAGCTCCCTGGCATCCTGCTCCGTCCCGGCGTTCTGAATTGTCGCGAGCGACACTCCCAACTCCGCCCGCGCCTTGCTGATGTCTCCGAGGGCCTCAGAAAACTGGCTGAGCGCCGCCTGGGACGCAGCCTGGTTGCCGCTCTCGAGGGCCGTCAGGAGCTGTTCGACCGTGGAAAAGGCTTTCGAGAAGACCGTCGAACCGGCCACGTTCTGCTGCACCTGGAGTCCGTCGGCCACGTCGATTCCGTTCTGCACGAGATCTCCCTGATAGGTCACGGTATCGCCGGACAGTGTAAAAGGAGCGGTCGTCACCTGGGACCCGGCAAAAACATGGCGTCCCTGGGCTTCCGTGTTCGCCAGAGAAAGCAGTTCGTCGCGCAGGGAACGAACTTCCTTTGCCAGCTCGGCACGGGTGTCAGCGTTGTACAGGGAGGAGGCGCCGGCGCTTCCCCGCGTATAGATAGCGGTCACGGTGTTGTATGCCGACGACAGCACCGATTCGGCGAGGCTGATGAAGAAGCCGCCACTGCCGGCATTTTCGCGATACTGATCGATTCCGGCAAGCTCGGCCCGGAGGTCCACCAGCTCGGCGCTGCCGGAAGGGGAGTCCGCAAGGCTGTTGAGCTTCTTGCCTGATGAGATCTGCCGGTTTGCGGCCTCTATGTTTTCCCGGAGGCTTCCCGCACCGTGCAGGAGGTTGCGATAAATCATCGTCTGTGTGATTCGCATCGTCTAACCCAATATACCGAGGACCTCCTCGGTCAAATCGTTCAGTACCGTGATGTAGCGAGCGCTGGCCTGGTACGCCTTCTGGTACTTGATTATGTTCACAGCCTCTTCGTCCAGGTTGACGCCGGAGATCGAGTCCCGCTGGTTCTGCAACTGAAGCAGGATATTGCCCTGGGTCTCGGATGCAGCCTTGGCCGTACTTGCCTGGGAACCCGCAATGAAAACAAGATCTGAGTAGTACTGCTCGAGTGTGGCGGTGCCGCTCCCGACAATCTTGCTGTCGCCGATGCCGGCCAGGAGCCGGGCATTCGCGTTGCTCCCGGGGCCCTCGGTCAGGCCTGCAGCTGCGATCTTCGCAGGATCCGTGATCGCCACCGAGATCGACCGGGCCGCCCCGGAGTCGGACCCCGGGATGAGGGGCGTAAAGGGGGTGAAGAAGCTGCCGCCCTGCTGGCCGGCCAGGTCAGCCCCCAGAGCGTGCTGGGTGTTCACGCTCTCGATCAGAGAGGCCGCCATATCATCCAGCCTGGCGAGATAGTCCGGAAGCATCGAGTCCCTGACTTTGATGAGCCCGCCGAGCTTCCCCGACCCGATGTCGGAGGTGATGTTCTCCCCTCCCACGACGATCTGCAGGTAGGGTGTGCCCGGCTGGGTAACGGCGGCCATCTGGTAGCTGTTGTCTTCGGCAACCAGAATGGCTCCGCCTGCCGTCGCCAGGGTCACAGAGCCTGACTCGGTTTCCCAGTAGGAGACATCGACGAGCCCGGCCAGCTTGTCAAGCATCGCCTGCCTCTGGTCCCGCAGAGCGAACTCCTCGTTGGAACCCAGTCCGTGCGCCTGCGCTATCCTGGAATTCAGCTCGGCGATGGCCGAAGTGGTCGAATTGATCTCCGACACCGTGTCTGCCACGGCGCGGTCATTGGAGGTTTGAATGCTCTGCAGACCCTCGTAGACCCTGACAAACTCGTGCGCCAGATCCCGCGCGCTGACCAGGACCTGCCTGCGAAGCGACTGGTCCTCCGGAGCGTTGCTGAGTGAACTGAAGCTGGCGAAGAATTCGGAGAGTGCGGCTTGAAGGCCCTTCCCGTCACTTTCGTTCAGGAGTGCGTCAACCTGGTCAAGGGCCGCTATTACCGCGTCGTTTTCGCCTTGGGGCTGCAGTTCCTGAGTCACGCGATAGTCAATGAACCTGTTC
Organism: Acidobacteriota bacterium; assembly: GCA_017860075.1. Lineage (GTDB taxonomy): Bacteria > Acidobacteriota > UBA6911 > UBA6911 > UBA6911 > JACADW01. The sequence goes on from JAFNAH010000361.1 coordinate 1,966, forward strand.
CTGAAGGCATCCGCGGAGACGGATATCACGCCGCCGCCCGGGGCGACTGCGCCGAACCCGATCGGATCCCCGGGGATGAAATTGACGCGCTGGCGCGAATAGTAAGGCGTGTTCGCGTTGGTGATGTTGCGCTGCGTGGTTTCGAGAGCGAATTGCTGCGCCTGCAGCGCCCTTTCGCCTATGTGCAAACCTGCAAAAAGCGATGACATATCGGCTCTTTCCCCCGGCCCCGACCTGACGGATCAGTCACACCGCGTGGCGGTTTCCGGAACATGCATTGAATCCCTGCCCATGCGGCGGCGCTAGGCCCTGCGCGAGACGGTCGTCTGCAGCGAAGCCATCGGCCGAAACATGCCGTTCTGCTGGTATGAGCCTGAGGCGCTGTAAAGAAAGTCCAGCAGACCCCTCGAATACCTGACGGAACTCTCGATCAGCATCGTGTTGCGATGATTGATCGACTTGAGCTCGGCGATGAGGTTCTTGAACAGGTTCGTCTGAGCTTTGATTTCCGCCGCTATGGACTGGCTGACCCCGTCGGCAAGCCTGAGGAGAGTGAATTCCTCACACGGTATTTCAAAGGCCCGGGAGAGTTCCCCGCACAATCGTGACAACTCGTCCTCGAGAATCCGAAGCTTGAGGTTGTAGGTCTCGTCGGTCTTGTTGCTTTCCAGGATCGCGTCCACACGGCCGCTTACCAGGAGCGCGGTCTTCTGACGCGCGTGTTCGGCAAGGTTCCGGTAGAGTTCGATCTCCTCGCGCAGGATGCGCAGTACATCCGCCAGCAACTTATCCATTGTTCAGATCCTGAGGTCTATGTGAGTCGAGGTCACACTATTTTCCCCGTCCTGTTTCGCCTCTTCGGCGGCCGCCCCCGAGTCGGATCCACTGCGCCTCTGAGCCCGCGTATCCTGCCGCTTTTTCGACCGATCCCAGCCCGGTCTCTCGTCGTGCTCCACCTTTCGGAAGATCGGCGCGATGACGGAATGAATGAAACCCAGGCTGTCGGCCATGGCCGCCTCCAGAGAACGGAGGCCTAGAAGACTTCGTCAACCAGGCTGCCGGAGATGATCTTCTCGGCGATCTGCTCTCCCCTGACGTTATAGGTACCTGCCTGGATCATGCTCCGGACCTCCTCGACTCTGCCCTCCCGTATGTCCGGAGTCGAGCGAATGAGCTGGTCCAGGTTTCGAATCTGGAGCCCGCGGACAGACAGTTCTACCCGGTCCGCGTTCAACCCCCGGTTCTCGCCATCAGGCCGGACGGCTCTTGAACTCATATTCTGTTGCGCTTCGAGCCGCTGCACCATACTGTCGAGACTCGCCAGAGGCTGTTTGCCGTTGATCTCCATAGTGTCCTCAAGAGAAAATTCTTTCTCATCCAGCTTATCGTCCTATAGATGAGAACACTTTAC
>JAFNAH010000362.1 GCA_017860075.1 Acidobacteriota bacterium
AGTCCAGGTCCAGGGCGGTGGCTGTGCCGGACTTGTTCGATTCTCCTGAGACCTGGGTTGTGGTCATCATCGTTTGCGCTTGACAGGCCGATGAACCGGACATAGCCTTGCGCTTAGGTGGCCAGGGTCCGTCACTGCAGGATCGGTCGATCTCCGGCAGTCGGTATCCAATCCAGCTGCGAAAGTTCTGCTCGAGCCGACCTCCCTGCGCAGGAAACGCCGCACTTTGCCCCCGGAGGTGTGCGATGCGAGATTCCGACCGCACCCAACAAGACCGGAAGACCACAGCCCCGCATAGGCCGGCTCAGTGGTCGCCATGCCTCGCGTCGCTGGTCGAGGTGGATCTCGGCGCGCTCAGTCACGTCGGCAAGGTGAGGGAGAACAATGAGGATCACTACCTCGTCGGGCGGCTCCGCCGCTCCCTCGAACCTCTGATGACAAGCGTACCGGCAGAACACCTGCCGCAGTGGGACGAGGTTGGTCACGCTCTCCTTGTTGCCGACGGCATGGGAGGCGCCGCGGCTGGCGAGGTGGCGAGTGGCATGGCTGTCAGCGTCCTGATGAACCTCGTGGGCGAAGCCGCCAAATGGGGGCGAAGAATCGATGCAGACGAGGCTCAGGCTTTGACGGAACGGCTGGGCAACTATTACAGTGAAATCCATTCGAGGCTGATCGAGGAGGCGCAGGCCGATCCACGGCTGTCGGGCATGGGGACGACGCTCACCCTGGCCTACAGTTTCTGCAAAGACCTCTTCATCGCGCACGTCGGCGACTCGCGGGCCTACCTCTTCCGCCAGAACGAACTGCACCAGTTGACCTGCGACCACACGCTGGCCCAGGCTCTTGCCGCCCGAGGGCAAATCGCCCCTGAAGCCGTGGCAGGGCACCGCTTCAAACACGTTCTGACGAATGTGCTTGGCGGCCACTCTGGGCCCGTCCAGACCGAGATCCAGCACATGCGGTTGGAGCAGGGGGACAGGCTGCTTCTCTGCAGCGACGGGCTTACCGACATGGTAACCGACGCGCAGATAGCCCGTGTGTTGACCCGCATCCAGCGCTCGGACCAGGCGTGTCGCGCGCTCGTTGACCTGGCCCTCGAGGCCGGGGGCAAAGATAACGTCACCGTCGTGGCGGCGCGGTATTCCTTTCCCGACGAACGCAGGGCCTGAGTCCGGGTACCCCTTTGTCCCTTGACCCCTCAACTTCTTTGCCCGTACAGTTGGCGGGCAAAGCGAGCCAAGTCCGGCTATGAGCACACGAAAGATCCCGCACCTGCGTTGGTACATTGCCGTTCTGCTGTGCCTGTCGTCCGTTCTCACCTACCTGGACCGCCAGACCCTGTCGGTCCTGGCGAGCACCATACAGAAAGAACTCGGGATGTCGACTGTGCAGTACGCGCAGATCACGTCGGCATTCCTGTTCAGCTACACGATCATGTACGCGGTCAGCGGGATGATAATCGACTGGCTCGGGACGCGCCGGGGACTCCCCCTCTTTCTCTCGGGATGGTCCGTCGCGACGATGCTTCACGCCCTCGCGAACACAGTCGGGCAGTTTTCGCTGTGCCGGGTCGTGCTCGGCGCGACCCAGCCGGCGAATTTCGCAGCGGGCGTGAAATCGGTCTCGGAGTGGTTCCCGATGCGGGAACGCGCCCTTGCCGTGGGCATCTTCAACTCGGGCACCGCGCTTGGCTCGATGATCGCAACGCCGCTCGTGGCGCTGATCGCTCTCCTGCTTGGCTGGCGCCAGGCCTTTGTCGTCTGCGGCGCCCTCGGGTTCCTATGGGTGATTGCGTGGCGCCTGCTCTACCAGTCACCGAGATCACATCCCCGGCTGGAGGAATCAGAAAGGGAACTCATTCTCTGCGGGGCCTCGGAGGCGCAGGACGGAGGCGGAACCGGTGTTCCGCTGCTGCGGCTGCTGCGGATGAAGGAGACCTGGGGCTGCATTTTCGCGCGCGTCTGCACGGACCCGATCAGCTACTTCCTGGGCTTCTGGATCCCCAAGTATCTCCAGGACGAGCGAGGGTTGACACTGGCGCAGATCGGCTACTATGCGTGGATCCCGTATGCCGCGCTGGCCGTCGGAAACATCTTCAGCGGGGCGGCGCCGCGATACCTGATCAGCCGCGGGTGGCCGCTGAACCGGGCGCGCAAGACAACGATGTTCGCCGTTTCTTGCATGATGCCGGTCTGCTGCCTGCTGGTGACGAGGGTGGAAAACACTGCTCTGGCCATCATGCTTGTGACGGCGATGATGTTCGGGCATGCCGCGTGGGGCAACATCACGCTGCCGGCCGAGATCTTCCCCAGGCGTGTCGTCGGCACTGTGACGGGGTTCGGCGGCGCACTCGGAGGGCTGGCGGGTGCCATATCCCAGCTCTACATCGGCCGGGTGGTGCAGACGCTTTCCTTTGCCCCCATCTTCGTCGCCTGCTCGGTGATGTACCTGCTGGCGTTCGTCCTCGTCCACCTTCTGGCCGGCGAGCTGGGCCGGGTACGCGAAATCCCGAGCGGCACCCGGAATGCGTAGGCCCCGGCCGCCGGGCGCACCCTGCGGCCGCGCGTGAAGAATCTTCGCTGTCGGGATCGGGATCGCAATCGGCATCGGAATTCGGAATCACGACAGACCGAGCGACCACTCGATTGTGACCCGTTCCGCAGCGAAACCGATTGCGATCCCGATTCCGATCCCGAAGGCAGCTTCGAGTTGCCTCCGCTGCGCTGCCAGTCCCGATTATCTCGTGACCCGAACGAGCGGATAACTGCTGAATCCCCAGTCGTTGTCGATAAGATGAATGTCGCTGTGACAGACGCCGCAGGGGATGACCCTGATCTCCACCTCATGCGGCTGCAGGTCAGACGGCTCTTACTGGAAGGGCCTCACGTGCCGCCAGCGCGGCGAAGGCACTGACAGTATAATATGTTGCCTCCGGTCGGTGTTGGGCGATCGGAGGTGCGGAGTTCAACAGGTTTCCGGGCCGGTCACTGCCATCGGATGATTCGCGGCGCCTGGCTTGACTGGCAATTACTCATGCGGCTAGCATATAAACTTGGTCGAAGCAGGGGGGGGGCGTGCTCATTGAAATTTTGCTGACGAGCGTCGTTGCGGTCGTCTGCGCGATGCTGGGGCTGTCTACCAGCAAGTATTCGCGCGGCGGATGTATCGTTTACATGGCATTCGGTTTCATTGGAGCTTTCCTCGGGACGTGGGTGTCCCGCACCCTGGGTTTTGCCAAAGTGCCCGACCTGACCATCGGCAGCTCCGACTTTCCCATCATCTGGTCATTGGTCGGTTCGGTGCTGCTCGTGGCGGTCATCGGCCTCTTAGTGCGCCAACGCTGAAGGAAACCGCCTGAGTCCGGAAACAGGCAGAGTCATAGGGAGCAAAGATGAGCAAATCGAAGTTGTCTGTGGCGTTGCTGGAGCATGAACCTGTTCCGCGGATGCCCGAGACGGTCCAGGAAACGGGGCTGGAATTCGGGTTCCTTGCGGATCTGGCGCTGAAGATTGTCTATTCCGATACGAACTGCACCTCGGAGCGCGTGGCCGAGAAGATCAAACTTCCGCTCGGCATCGCCGAGGATCTGCTCCGGCACCTCTACCGTGAGAAGCTGATCGAAATCAAGGGCAGGATCAACCTGCAGAGCAACTCCTACTCGATCCTGGACCGCGGCCTGCAGCGCGTGCACCGGCTGCTGGACATAAGCGGCTACATCGGCCCGGCGCCTGTCTCTATCGATGACTACACCGACATGGTGCGCAAACAGGAGAAGGCACGGCCTCCGACGACGCCGATCATGATCGAGTCCGCGATGAAGCAGCTGGTGCTTCCGGAGAGCACCGTGAAACTTCTCGGGCTGGTTGTGGATTCGCGGAGAAGCCTGTTTCTGAGCGGTCCGGCCGGTTGCGGCAAGACGACGATTGCCAAGGCACTGCACAACGCGCTCGAAGGGGACATCTGGGTACCGTACGCCTTCGAAGCGGGCGGACAGGTGATCCGCGTTTTCGACGGGCACCACCACGAGCTCGTGAGCGATCCTCCCGCCGTGCGGCACGATCAGCGCTGGTTGAGAGTGCGACGCCCGCTGATTGTCGTCGGCGGAGAACTCTCGATCGATACGATGGACCTCATCTACAGCCAGACGGTCCGTTTCTACGAGGCCCCGTTCCAGGCTAAGGCGAACGGCGGCGTTCTCGTGATCGACGACTTCGGGCGGCAGAGGGTTGACCCACATGATCTGCTGAACCGCTGGATCGTACCGCTCGAAAACCGCATTGACTATCTGACACTTCACACGGGCAAGAAGCTGGAAGTCCCCTTTGAACAACTGCTGGTTTTCGCGACCAACCTGAACGTGGAGGACCTGGTCGACGAGGCGTTCCTGCGCCGCATGGGGTACCGGCTCTTCATCGACCCGCCCAGGATCGACACCTATGCGCTCATTTTCGAGCGCTACATGCAATCGATCGGCCTGCAATACGACCCCGATCTGGCGGAGATGCTGTTGCTCCGGTACCAGCGCGAGAACAGGCAGATGAAATACTGCGATCCGCGGGACCTGATTCAGCGGTGCCTCGACATCTGCAAGTACGACAATCGTCCCCCGACCGTGGATCGAGATCTGCTCGAGCAGGCGTGGGCCAACTATTTCGGCTCGCACTCGATCAAGGGTAGGAGCCACGACTGAATCAGCCAGGGTCCGGCCGGGCCTTGG
>JAFNAH010000363.1 GCA_017860075.1 Acidobacteriota bacterium
CCCTGCGCGAGACAATGGGCCGCGAACGCGTGAGGTGGGCTCCGGGGCTGAAGAACAGCCGGGACAACGCCCGGGACGGATTTGCGGCAGCTCTCGAGGCCGCGCGCAACTCGGACGCGGTTCTGCTCTTCCTGGGCGAAGAGCAGGTTCTTTCGGGCGAAGCGCACTCGCGCGCCTTCCTCTCCCTGCCGGGCGCGCAGCCGCAACTGGTCGAGGAGGTCGCGAGAGCCGGAAAGCCCACCGTCGCAGTGATCCTTGCCGGGCGGCCGCTGACTTTCCAGGAGGTGACCGCGAAAGTACAGGCGGTCCTTTACGCGTGGCATCCCGGCACGATGGGCGGCCCGGCGATCACGGACGTCCTGTTCGGAGATGCGATCCCTTCCGGCAAGTTGACCGCCACGATCCCGCGCACCGTCGGCCAGGTTCCGATCTACTACGCGCACATGAACACGGGCCGGCCGCCCTCCCCCAACGAACTGGGCATACCCATGGGCACTCCCGTGGATCCGAAGGGGTACACCTCCAAGTACCTGGACGTCGACTTCACTCCGGAGTACCCGTTTGGCTTCGGGCTGTCCTACACGAAATTCGAGTATGCCAACCTGCGCCTCTCCTCCGCGCGCCTGCCACTGGGCGGCTCGATCAGCGTCTCCGCCGATATCGTGAATACGGGAGAAACGGAGGGGGACGAAATCGTGCAGTGCTACGTCAGGGATCTCGTTGGAAGCATTACTCGGCCGGTTCGGGAGCTGAAAGCGTTTCGCCGTATACACCTGCGGCCCGGCGAAAAGCGGACCGTGGAATTCCGCCTGAGCACCGAGGACCTTGCGTTCTATAAGGAGGGCGGCAAACTTGTGATCGAACCGGGGATGTTTCACGTCTGGATTGCACCCGATTCCTCCTCCGGCCTCAAAGCCGAGTTCGAGCTAACCGGGGTCGGACCACAATAAATCTATGAATGTAAATGGGATGGGTCCGTTTTTTGCCCCGGGAAGTCCGCTTACCGCCAATTTTTGGCATCGATTCTCACTCCGACACAATGCGTTGCCAACCTGAGCGGGCAGGATGGCGTTGCCGATGAAAGGGGTGCGGCAATTACGAGAATGCAGAGATCTGCCACGAATGAAAAACAGGGGCAAAAACCGGCCGCAAGGGCGTATTCAGGTGTTCAAGTCGACACTATGTCAATTGGAATCAGCGCCTTATCGTGGTCCGACCCCCAATGAGTCAAGCGGCAGCACTTATCTGATAGGCTTGGTTGGCCCAGTCGGCGGCCTCGAGGTAGGCCTCCGTCACTCTGCTTTCGGTCAGCCGCAACGCATCGGCGCGAGGCACGATCTCATCCCAATCTCCCCTTTCATAGGCCCGGATAAACTCGTAGATGGGGTGTAGAGGGCTGGAGCCGGTCAGCAGTGCCGCTTTGATATCTGCCGTAACCGGCACCTCCGCCAGGATATCTTCAAGCGGCCGACTGAGGATCGCGTCCATCATTGAAAGCAGGCCCATAAGGAAGCACTCAGGGGCGCGCTCTCCCAATCCGGCCTCCGGCGCCAGGAGTTCGGCGAATCGAGCGCGCACCATCGAGGTGATCACAAGCTCGGATGGCCTGCCTTTCGCGATCCCCGCAATTGCTACGACGGAGACCCACTTGCGGACTTCATCGAGCCCAAGGAGCGCCAGGGCGTGGCGTATGGATCGGATCTCCATGCGAAACGCGAACGCAGCCGAGTTGAGGTACCGCAGCAACTTGTAACTGAGTGAGGTCTCATGCTTGATGATTTCCTCCAGTTCGATCAGGTTGGGTTGGGGCTGCTGAATCGCCTGAAGGAGATGATAGTAGTTGTGTTGATGAGTCGGAATCTCGCGGGACGACAGGATTTCGGGCTTGCCGAAAAAGTACCCCTGGAAGAGCGAGCAGCCCATCTGGCGAGCCTGTTCATATTGGCTGCGCGTCTCCACCTTTTCGGCCAGGAATGTGATCCCGCGATTGCCGCAGGCATGCATCAGGTCCTGTCGCCCGGGAACTTTCGTCTGCCGGAAATCGATTTTGACTATGTCGACCAAGCCGACCAGCGGCTTGTGTTTGATCCCGAAGGCAAAATCGTCGAGCGCCAGCATGTACCCTCGGGCCCGCAGATCCCGGCACGCCGCCACAACCTGCTCGTCCGGCACGACGGATTCGAGAATCTCGACGACAACCTGCTCCGGGGGCAGGACTTTGGCGTAGTCATTGATCAGAAGGTTTCTGGTGAAGTTGACAAACGCGCGCCGGCCGCCGGTCAAGGTCTTCATGCCGAACAGGAGAAATCCGTCGACCACCACGCTGGACGTGGCAAGGTCCGGATCGTCGCACCGGAAGTAGGGCTCCAGACCGGCGCGGAATAACAGCTCGTAGCCGTAGATCTTCATTTTGGTGTCGAAAATCGGCTGCCTGGCAACGAACCTTTTCATGTTTGTCCTGGGCAGCATCCCCGGGGAAGGCAGGGACGCCAGACAGGATATTCATCGGGCAAATCCGGTTCCGACAACACAACTTACGTTTGGCGGAAAAAGGTGCCGGAAATCGTATGCGATGTAAGATACGCGGTGGATCCAATCCAAAGGAGGAGAGCGTGCGACACAACAGCCTGAAGGAAAAGCTGAGGAACGGCGAGACTGTGTACGGGTGCTTCATCCGATACCCGAATGCGTCGCTCGTCGAGGTTCTGGGGTACTGCGGCTGGGACTTCATTGTGTTCGACGGGGAACACGGAACGATCGAGCCGGCCGACTGCGAACAGATGGTACGTGCCGCCGAACTGCAAGGCGTCACCCCGATCGTGCGTGTGCCCGTGAATCAACCGCACGTCATCCTTCGGTTCCTCGACACGGGAGCTCACGGCCTGCATGTCCCGATGGTGAAATCGCCCGAGGATGCGGAAGCCGTGGTCAGGTCCGTCAAGTACCAGCCGCGCGGCTCGCGAGGCCTCGCCGCGGTGCGGGCCTCGGATTATGCTCAGCGCGTCCCGCTTCGCGAATACGTGGCTCAGGCGAATGCGGAAACTCTGGTGGCCGTGCACATCGAAACCGGGGACTCCGTGGACCGGTTGCCCGAAATCCTCGGTGTGGAGGGATTGGATGTTGCGTTCCTGGGGCCGACGGATCTTTCCAACTCCCTCGGATTTCCGGGAGAGCTGCAGAACCCGAAAGTCCAGGCGACGTTTCAGCGCTTCGTCGACGCCGTGTCGGCCTCAAGAGTCGCGCTGGGCCTTATGGTGCCCAACGCCGAAGCTGCGCGTCAGTGGCGGGCGCGCGGCGCGCGCTACATTGCCGTAGGATTCGAGAATGTGCTCAATCCGGCGTGCCGCAATTACCTGAAATCGGCGCGAGAGTATCCGACATATTCGCGTACCGTGCATCTTTATTAGTGAACCTCACGCAGCCGCGAAATGCTGACATCATTCCCGCACCTGCGGCGTGAGCCACGGCGCGGATGCGGTTCTCAACCTGTCCTGGAGGGGAAGGGAATATGCCGGCTTTATGGATGGGAAAGGTACTCATCGGGTTGGCCTACAATGATTTCAGCCTCGACAGAATTATAATGGTCGGGTTCGCCGGCCTGATAGCCGTTCTGATCGTCATTGCCTGGTTGCTCTCAAGCCGTCTGAATAAGATCAAGTGGATCCTCGAATCAATACGCCTGAGGCTGTACAACATGAGATGACCCGGCGCCCGTGACACTATGCTCGATATTCGCGGATGTGTCCTACTCTGACGGTCCCGTCTTCTGACTTGTTGATATTGCTGTTCGAGCAGTCTGACAATGAAACCAGCGAGGCTGCTCATCTCCAGAGCAAGCTCAACGGTGCGGACCTCGATCGGAAACGCGGCTCGTCTTTCCTTTCCGTTGGTCAGAAATCGCGGGTGAGGATCTCCATGCCGCGGCGGCAGATTTCGCGGGCATAATCGGTCCAGCGGCTCTGGCCCCAGTAACGGTAGCAGCTGGTCTGGGCAACCAGGTTATGGTAGAGGGCGTTTCGGTAGGCGTTGCTGCCTTTGTCCACTTTTTTGTTGTCGACTGTATCGTGGAACAGGGCGCTGAGTTTGTTCATCGGGTCGAGGACGTTCTCGTAACCGCGCACCCAGCTGAGGTTGTTTGTCCACGAACCGCCATCCATGTTGAAACTACGATCCCTCTGCCTGGCCTCCTCGATGGCCTTCTGCACACGCTCGGGCGTGGCGCGGTCGCCGACCTGCTGCCAGATTACGTGTTGGTACAAAGGCTGGATCGGAGGGAAGTCGTTTTCGGAGAGGCCTTCCTTGTGGAGTAGTTCGAGGTACTCCGTACCGTTGATGCCGACCACACCCTCGGTTCCCAGCTGATACCATGCGCCTCTGTAATTTTCGGGAAACTCATTCATCATGACGCCGCCGTTTTCGCCGTCGCTGATCTGGAGCGCCAGCGGGGGGAAATGCCGGCCGTTGAGCGCGTGCGGCCGCTGGGTGCGGGCTTCTCCCAGCGGTTGCATCTGTGCGACAAGCTTGGTATCCGAGCCCTGGGTTTTGATCAAGGCCGTGAGTGACGCCTCCTCTCCGCGCGAGTTGCGCGCGACCAGCCGGCGGGGCAGGTAACGCTCCCGCAATCCGTGGCCGTCCAGTTCCTCCGCGG
>JAFNAH010000364.1 GCA_017860075.1 Acidobacteriota bacterium
TCTTGACATCCTTGCCGGGAACGCCAATTCCCGGAGATCAAGGCAGGTCCTTACCGAAGAATGGCGCATGAGGCAGCTCGACGGCGGGCCTCCGGATATTGCGCAGCTCACGCGGGAAGCCACATCGCCCGGCAAGGAATGGCTAAAGGCCCGCATGCCGGCGCAAGTGCATGACATCCTGCTTGCACACGGCCTGATCAGCGACCCGCGCATCGGCAGGAATGCCGAATCTTCAGCCTGGGTAGGACAAAAGGATTGGGTTTACGCCTGCACGTTCCCCAGTCCCGTGACCTCTGGCGGACCTGTCTTCCTGCATCTCTGCGGACTGGACACGCTGGCTGCGGTCTATCTAAACGGCTCGGAAATTGCACAGTGCAACAACATGAACCGGGCGTTCACTGTCGATGTGCACCGACACCTTGCGCCCCGAGACAGGATTAATGTGTTGCTGATCGTCTTTTCTTCTCCTCTGTGTTTCATCGACGACGTCAGACAACCAGCAGGGCACGTCGGGATTATCGCCAGGCACAAGTACTTGAGGAAGTCCTTGTCTGACTTCGCAACCTCCTATTTCGGGATTCATCCCCACTGCGTCAAAGTCGGCATATTTCGGGATGTCGTCCTGGACGTGCCATCCCGCTCATGGATAGAGGATGTCTGGGTACGTTCGGAGCTGTCGCCCGACCATGCGCAGGCAAGACTCCGGGTCGTTGTGGAAATTGGTGGTGCGGAGTCGCAGTTGGGTTGGATGCTGAGCGACCCTGCCGGACAGGAGCTTGCCCACGGAAGAAAGGAAGCGGCGGCAAATGTGACCGAGTTCGAGATCGACGTACCAAACCCAAAGCTTTGGTGGCCAAGGACCCACGGTAATCCTCACCTGTACCAGCTTCGCGTCGATCTCGGCGACCCGGGCCAGTTGCTGGACAGTTCCCTTGTGTCGGTGGGCATCCGCGAGATTCGCTTAGTATTGAGTGATCCTGCAACGGGAGAAAAACGCTTCCGTTTCGAAGTCAACGGCCGAACGATTTACCTTCAGGGAGCTAATTGGACACCCGTCGAGGGCATGACGCACTGTTGGTGCCGCGAGAAGGCTCTCGGCCTGCTCGATCTGGCCGAGCACGTCGGCATGAACCTGCTGCGAGTCTGGGGTGACGCCTATATGCCGCCTCAAGAGTTCTATGACGAATGCGACCGCCGCGGATTTCTCCTCTGGCAGGATTTCATGTTTGGCCACGGCATGCATCCCAGCGGCAATCCGGAGTTCGACGACAACTGTCGAAAGGAGGTGGAGCAAATCATCCGGAGCCTTCGAAACCACTCCAGTGTGCTCCTTTGGTGTGGGGGAAACGAGAACTACCTGGGCGTCGAACTACTTGGAGTCAAGAGTGACGTCGGCCGGAGCCTTTTTGAGCAAATCATGCCGGAGGCCTGTGCAGTGATGGACCCGTCGCGCCCCTTCCATCGCAGTTCTCCTTATGGCGGGCCTTACTCCAACTGGCCGCTTGAAGGCGATTGGCACGACTACGCACCCATCAACTTCTATCCGGATGCATCCGTTCCCCTGCTGGCTTCCGAACTCGGCGCTTTCAGCGCACCGCGGCTGGGAAGCCTGCGGAGGTTCTTGAGCGAAGAAGAAACATGGCCGAAGGCGTTCGACCCTGCCGTACGAAAGCCGCGCCAGCCGGCGTGGCCGCCCATGTGGGCGTATCGGACCTGGGATGCTGCGTGGGATTGGGTAGCCCCGGTCGAGCGGTTCTGTGACCCGGCCTCGGCTGCGGACCTCGTCCGAGTGCTGGGAACAGCACACGGCGAATACCTGCAGGAGAGAGTGGAGCGCTACCGACGGGGAATACCCGACGGCGGCCCCGCCGGCAACCGACGCAACTGGGGCAACATGATGTCAGGCCTTTACGACCCTTGGCCCACGGTCCATTGCGGAATTATCGACTATTACCTGGAGCCTAAGATTGCCTATTACTTCCTGCGTCGCGCCAACGCACCGGTGCTCGTCTGTTTCGAACGCACGCCTGACAGGATCCACGTGTGGGTGGTGAACGATTCGATGAATCCGGTCTCAGGGAGACTGTCCGTGAGACGAATGCTCTTCGACGGCTCGATGCGGGGGGAGACGGGTGCAGAGGTCAAGGTGGCTCCGGGTGAATCGAAACGCTGCCTGGATCTCACCGATCTTGGACCGATTTCGCTGCGTAACGAATTCCTGTGGGCAGGCTACGCCGGAAGCGAGGTTACTTATCTACTGACCGGTGAACGCTACTTGGGATTGCCGGAGGCAAACCTCGGGGCACGCAGGGTAGACGGCGGGATCGAAGTAACGAGCGACCGGTTCGCGCGTCAGGTCAACCTCGACATTACAGGTGCGACGAATGCCATGTTGGAGGACAATTTTTTCGACTTGGCACCTCATGGGAGCCGGACGGTCAGGATAGTAAAATCCGGGGGGGAGCGTAAAATCGTCGTCAGCGCCGTCAACGCAAAACCGGTGGCCCTGACGGTTTGATCCCGGGGGCTTGTGCTCCGAAAGAACGGAGTCGGTAGCGCGTTCGGGATCAAGCAGTGCCGGGCGCTGGTACGCAATATGGTCATGGGCATGCCGTATGGCCATGCAGATCCGGAAGATCGAGAGGAGTGACGAAAAGTGAAACGACGCACCTTTGTGGGAATGGTCGGTGCTGCGGCGTCCCAGCTTGGCGTTGAAGGCCGGGGAAGTGCGCAGACTGTCGGCGGACCGGCAGGCAGGAGGATGGAGCGCCCGGAAATCCGGCTGGCAGCTATGAGCCTGGCAGAATTGCGGTCGGAACTTTACGGGCAACTCTTCGGCGCCGTACTCCCTTTCTGGGACAAGCACGGCATAGACCACGTGAACGGCGGCATTATGTGCGGTCTGGATTACGACGGCACGCGTGCGCACAGCGAGAAATTCCTCTGGTTCCAGGGACGGGCCATCTGGGTCTACAGCTTCCTCTATAACCATTTCCAGAAGGACCCCAAGTACCTGGAAGTGGCTCGGAAGACCAAGGAGTTCGTGTTTCAGCACGCTCTCCAGGAAGACGGCTGGTGGGCGGAGGTGTTGTCGCAGGAAGGGAAGGTGCTGCGGCCCTTCAGTGGCGACACGGAAGGGATGTACTTCATCGCCGACGGCCTGCAAGAATACGCTGCGGCCACAGGTGACAAGTCCTCCTCTGAAGCCGGCCTGATCCTCTTCAAGAAGCTCTTCCGTTACTTCAACAGCCCCGATTTCCGTTACCGGGGGGCGGATTTCAGGTACTTGTGGAACAGTGAGCGCGCGGTGCGGCCCCAGGGATTGTGGTTCCTGAACCTCAACATCGCGACCCAGATTCTGAAGCGGTGGGACTCTGTGGGAAACCTGCGCGCAGCGCATCCATCGCCACCTCGATGCCGGATGGGACCACGTTTACGGCGGCCTGATCCAATGGGTCAACGTCGACCAGGGCTGCTATCAGTGGCCGGCGGAATCTCCCCCGGGGACCGACCTCGAACTCCATTTCGAGGGCGAGTATGAATACATGAAGACGTTGTGGGGCCTGAACGAGGTGATGGTCGCGACGCTCAAGGTGTTCGAGCGCACGCGGGCAGAGTGGGCAGCCCGATACTACGGACTGGCGTACCAATTGGTCAAAGAGAAGTTTTCCCAGAGGTCGCGCGGTTACCCCGCGGGATACATGCTCTTCGCGGACCGCCGGATGACCGCTCAGCCGCATGTCGCCCGGCAGGACAACTATCACCCACTGCGCCAACTCATGCTTAACCTGCTGAGCCTGGACGCGATGCTCGGCAGGAGCCAGGG
>JAFNAH010000365.1 GCA_017860075.1 Acidobacteriota bacterium
GAGGAAATCCGCCCCGAGCGCATTGACCAGCGAGGCGCGGTGCATCACCTCGAGATGGGAAACGTCGCTGTAGGCGAAGACCACATCGTCGGCCGAGAACCGCCGGATCAGGTCCGGCAGTTGGGATTCGCTGAATATCGGAATCCCGCCGGCATACATGGGACCCGCGAGTTCCGGCGGATACATCCTCCCCTCGATGTTGGGGATTTGAAAGGCAGTGAAGGCAACAACCTGAAATGCAGGGTTATTGCGAAAGACGACGTTGAAGTTGTGAAAATCCCGTCCGGCGGCACCCATTATGATGACTTTCTTGACGGCCTGCATCCTCACCTCACTATCGCCTGAACCATCATCAGCCTGCCTGATCGAAAAAATACTATTCCCAAATATTACAGTTATTTAGCCCCACAGGCTACCTGAAAACCCATCCCGGAGCCGGGCAGAAAATCGCCTGTCCGGAGGGACTCCCCTTATCGAATCGCCGTGCGGCGCCTCGGAGAAGCTGTGAAGAATTCACCGCAGAGGCGCAAAGAGCGAAGAGAGTGATTTCTATCTGATTTAGAATTAACTAGTTAGCTCTGCGAACTCTGCGTCTTTGCGGTGCTCATAGATTTTTTCACAGCTTCGGAGAGGCGCCGCACGGCGGGACGAGAGAGATGCGCCGCACGTGACGCCGGGCGACCGGGGTAGTATCCTTCCCACCCATGGATAGCAGGACTTTTGAAGCGCTGGAACTGGGCTCGCTCATAGAACTCCTGGCGCGGCACGTCCAGACGCCGCTCGGGCGGAAGCGTGTCCTGGAGTTGAAACCCTCAACGGACAAGGAACAAATCCTCGAGGCGCTGGAAATCACCACCGAAGCCGCTGAATATCTGAAAGCGGGAGGCGGTTTCGGCCTGGGCGGGATAGAGGATCCTGAGCCCGCGCTGGCGCAACTGGCGATCGAAGGCACCACCCTCGATCCCATGCAGGTGCTTCTGCTCGAAAGGCTGATTTCCGTGAGTCTCGGCCTGCGCGGGATCTTCAGACCGGCGGAGACCCGTGCGCAGTCTCCCCGCCTGAGCCGCCTCGCGGATCGTATTCCCGACCTCGGCCGCCTGTTGTCGGGCATCCGGGGCAAGATTCTACCGGGAGGCGAGATAAGCGACGACGCCAGTCCCGAGCTGCGGAAGATCCGCAGAGAAATCCAGGATTCCCGGTCGAGGATCCATCGCCACCTCGAATCCATCATCCGCAGCGAGAACCGCGCCATCCAGGAAGAAATCGTAACCTTCCGCAACGGCCGGTTCGTCATCCCGATACGCACGGACTCGCGGAACCTCGTGCCCGGAGTCGTTCACGGGCTCTCCGGAAGCGGGCAGACCACGTTCGTCGAGCCGCTCTCGGTGATCGACCAGAACAACGAGATCGTGCGCCTGCGCGAGCAGGAGGAAGTCGAAATTGCCCGCATCCTGCTCTCGATCTGCGACGCTCTGCGCGCCAACCTGCCCGCGATCAGGACTGGCGCCCGCGTCATTGCGGATTTTGACCTGGCCCAGGCAAAGGGCAGGTTCTCGCTCGAGTTCAGATGCGTGCCGCCGCAGCTGTCCGAAGACGGCGGGCTGCTGCTCGCGGACGCCCGGCATATTCTCCTGGAGCACGCGCTCAGGGATTCCGGGACCCGGGTGGTCCCGATCTCGCTCGAGCTGGACAGCCAGTCCCGGGTGCTGGTCATCAGCGGTCCGAACGCAGGCGGTAAGACGGTGGTGCTCAAGACCGTCGGACTGGCGGCTCTCGCCGCTCAGATGGGGCTTCACGTTCCGGCCCGCGAGGCCAGGCTTCCGGTCTACGACCAGGTACTGGCGGACATCGGGGACCAGCAATCCATCGCGGCGAATCTCTCCACGTTCACCGCGCATATGCGGAACGTCTCGGAAATGGCCGGAGTCGTGCGGCCTCCGGCACTGCTCCTGATCGACGAGGTCGGCACCGGTACGGACCCGGACGAGGGGTCTGCCCTGGCGGTTGCGATCGTCGACCACTTCCGCCGCACGGGAGCGACAACGATCGTCACCACGCACTACAACGGCCTGAAGATCTGGGCGTCCCAGGCAGAGGGCGTCCGAAATGCAAGCGTCGAGTTCGACGAGCGGACTCTCCGGCCGACGTACCGGTTGCTCATGGGAGTGGCCGGCGCGTCCGCGGGCCTGGAGATCGCAAGGCGCATGGATGTGCCGGAATCGATCCTGGAATCTGCGCGCGGCCTGATCGACAAAGACCAGCTGCAGGCGGGCGAGTACCTGAAACGGCTGAAGGCAGCGGCCGACGAGCACGAGACTCTGATCTCCGCGCTGCAGGAGGAACGTGAGGCCGCGGCCGCAAAATTCAGTGCGCTCGATCGCGATTTCTCGAGCCGCGAGGAAACCCGCCGCGCGCAGTTCGAAGAGGCGCTCGCTCGCGCTCTCGAGGAGTTCAAAGCGGAGAGCGACCGCCTGCTGAAGAACATCAAGGATCGTGCGGAAGCGGAGCGCGTCAGGAGGGCCGCGGCGACCAGGTCCGCCGAACTGCGCCGCGTCGCGGAGCGGATCCGGAAGGAGGCGCAAGGCGCCGGCGTCCTGCGTCCGGGCGTTTCAGAACGGGACCGCGCACCGGTCACAGCCGCCGGATCCTCAGCCGAGATCCGGGAGGGCGACAGGGTGAGGGTTCTCTCCGTCGACCGCGAAGGGACCGTGGAATCGATCCAGGGAGACGACCTCACCGTCGCCATGGGACCCTTGCGCTTCCACGCGGATCGTGGCGACGTGCAGTGGCTCGCTCCCTCGAGTGCCGCGACTCCGAGCGTCAAGGTACAGGTGGCGGCATCCGGTATGGATCTAGACGCGGTCGTCGCCACCGAAGTCAACCTGATCGGGATGAATGCCGACGAGGCTCGAGGCCGGGTAGACAAGGTTCTGGACGAGGCGTTTCTGGCGGGGGCCGAGACCATCCGGATCATTCACGGACATGGCAAGGGCATATTGCGGAAAGCGGTCGCAGATCTGTTGAAAGGGCATCCTCAGGTCGAGAAGTTTTCCCTCGCGCCTCCGGAACAGGGCGGCGGCGGCGCAACCATCGTCGAGTTGAAGAAGTAGGTCCTGCAGGCGCGAACTTCCTTTCCGTCTCTGGCGCCCCTCCAGGGCGCGTCCGTTTTACTGAATCCTTATCCGGGAGTTCGCTATGCTCACTCCCGGCTATGTATCTTCGGCCCCTCCGGGGCCCCGCCTGTCCTGCAATCGCGCGCCTTCCTCTCGCATGCAACCACGGCACGGTAACACGTGCCGCAGGAGCGCGTACTTGATCGTCGTGCGCAAGCCCCGCCCCGGTAGGGGCGGGCAGAGAGTAGCCCC
>JAFNAH010000366.1 GCA_017860075.1 Acidobacteriota bacterium
CAGCCTGACGGCAAGGTCCTGAAACCCTACGCAGAGGTGGACTATAAGACCAGCGGAGGTCAGGACAGCTATAATGCCATGCAGCTGGCTCTCACCCGCAGGTTTACCTCGGGACTGACGCTGAATTCCCAGTACACCTGGGGCAAGAGCTACGGCAACACCTCGGGGTCCAACGATGCTCTTACCTCCGGCAATCCGTTCGATTTCGATTATGACAGGGGATATAACGCGTTTGACATCCGCCAGTCCTTCAACCTGAGTGCCATCTACGCGCTGCCGATCGCCAAGGGAAGCTCCGGTATTGCCGGCGCGCTTCTCAGGGATTGGCAGGTCGGCACTATCATCAACGCACGCACCGGTCTGCCGATCGATTTGAGGGTCCAGCGCAACGACGTCGTCTATCAGGACGCGGCCGGGCTCTACTACAACAGCCCGGGTATCGGCCGCACGGCCATGATCAACACGCCAGGTGGAGGTGCTTCCCGCAACGTGCGCCGGCCCTCACTCGTCCCGGGGGTGAACCCTTATCTCGACAATGACCGCCAGTTCCTCAACCCGGCGGCCTTCACTATTCCCGAACCGGGAACTTTCGGCAACGTCATGCGGGGATTCCTCCATGGCCCTGGTTTCCAGCAGTGCGATATCATTCTGGACAAGAAATTCAGGGTCAGCGAATCATCATTCGTTGAATTCCGGACCGAATTCTTCAATATCTTCAACCACGCGAACTTTGCCAACCCGGTCGCGACCCTCCCGAATGCGCTGGGCACCGGGCCGAACCAGATCCAGCCCGGGCAACCGTATACGTCAGCGGCCGCCGGAACCTTCGGCGTCATGAACCAGACTGTGGAACGTACCGTCGGTCTGGGAACGAGCCGCCAGATCCAGTTCGCCCTACGCTTCAGTTTCTAAAATCGGAATTTCGGGATCTGACCCTGAAAATGCAATTTTGCATTTTCAGGGTCAGATCCCGGAGGCGGGAAGAATGACGGAGAAGGTGGAGCCGCGGCCGATTTCGCTCTGGACCTCGATGTGCCCGCCCTGGGCTTCCACCAGGTGCTTGGCCACAGAGAGTCCGAGCCCGGTTCCGCCTGACTCGCGCGAGCGGGCGGCATCGACCCGGTAGAAGCGCTCGAAGATCCTCTCCTGGTCCGCCTTGGGGATTCCGATGCCTGTGTCAGACACGGAGATCACGATCTTTCCATCCTCGGCAGCTGCCTTGACGGTGATCCTGCCGCTCGGGAGGGTGTAGCGCACGGCGTTATCCAGGAGGTTTTGCAGGATTTCCTGCAGGGCATTGAGGTCGCCATTGACCGCAAGATCCCGGTCGTAGTCGGCCTCCAGCTCAATCCCTTTCGGCGCGGCGCCCAGGCGCGCAGTCTCGAGACAGGGATCGATGACCTCAGAGAGTCTGGCGGGGCGGGATTCCAACGGCAGCTGACCGGCCTCGATCTGGGAGAGCCTGAGAAGGTCATCGGTCAGACGGCCGAGCCGGACCGCGTTGCTTCGGATTATTTCAAGGAAACGGTCGCGATTCAGAACATCATCCGCGGCGCCCGCCAGCAGAGTCTCGGCAAATCCCTGGATCGCGGTGAGCGGCGTCTTGAACTCGTGGGATATGTTGGCAACAAAATCGCGCCGGGCGCGCTCGAGCCGGCGCAGTTCGCTGATGTCGTAAAGCACCAGCACGGCACCGGTGATGTTCCCGTTCGACCTTACCGGCGCTGCCGTGACGGCGAAACTCCTGGCGCGCACCGCACCGACAACCAGCTCACTCTTTACACTCTCATCGCCGGCGAGGGCGGTCCTGATCGCTTCCAGAAGGTCGGACTGCCGGATCACCTCGACGATCGGGCGCCCGTCTCCCGAAGATCCCTCCATCCCGAGCGCTCGGCTGAACGCCTCGTTGCAGAAGGTGAGGCGCTGATTTGATCCTATGACGGCCACGCCCTCCGCCATACTGCGCAGGATCGCCGCCGACTGGTTCCGCTCCCCGGTCAGGGATTGGATCGTGCGGTCAAGCCGGGCGGCACTCTCTCCCATCGTTCTGCCGAGGTCGGCCAACTCGTCTCCCCTGCGGTCTACGGGCAGGGGGCGGAAGTCGCCCTCGGCAACCCTGCGGGAGAACGCCTTCAGCCGGTCTATACGACGCGCCAGGGCGCCCGAAAAGAGAAGCGACAAACCTCCAGTGAGTATCAGGATAAGGACCGATACAGCCCAGAGCCTCGATCGGAAGGCCCGGAGCGCCTCATCGAGTCGTTCGAGCGGCAGCGACAATCGGATTATGATCGGAGGTCCCGCAGGCGGCTGATGCCGCACCGCGAGATAAACGAGGTCGTGCGCGAGTGTGTCGCTGTAGCGGACTGCCCGTCCCTCGCCGTACGCGAGGGCGGCGCTGATCTCGGGCCGTCCCAGGTGATTCTCCATCCTCGAGAGGTCGCCTTCCGAGTCAGAGAGCACGGTGCCGTTGGAAGCCACTACCGTGACGCGCGCCCCGCTGCGGGCCATCCACGCCGTCCACTCTCTCAATGCAGCGGGATCGTCGGTCTGCGGCGGGTGACTTTGCATGAGGTGTGCAAGCGAGTCCAGCTCCGCGAAGCCCGTGTGCAGGTATTCGCGCCGAAATGCCTGCACGACGTAGATGTCTATTCCCAGAAGGACCATCAGGAGGAGAAGGACATAGACAATACCCAGGCGCCAGAATAAGCCCAGCCTGATGCTTTTCATGAAGGCGGCCATAGATGAAGCAACAATAAGCCATTCCGCCCGTCGTCGCAAGCCCCGCACGCAAGCGGTCCAGTCTAACAGACCGGACCTACTTACCACACACACGGAACCCGGTTCATCTGATAGACTGAGCGGAGTTGCGACGAGGAGACAACCAAACACGGATCGCTATGGTGAATGACATGGAACGGAGAGAGTTCGTGAAAATGACAGCAGCCGGAGCGCTGGCTGCAGGAAATGCGCCTTTGTTGTGGGGTAACAGCCATGTTTGGCGAGGCGCCAACGACCGCGTCCGCATCGGAGTCGTCGGGATACGGGGCATGGGTCAGGCTCACATCAAGGAATTCTCCAGTATCCCCAACGTCGAAGTCGCCGCCCTGTGCGACGTCGACGAAAATCTCTACGCGGAAATCATAAAAACGCACTTCACCGATCAGGGCAGGCCGAAGCCGAAGACCTACTCCGATTTGAGGCTCCTGTACGAAGACAAGGAGATCGACGCCGTCACGATCGTCACCCCGAATCACTGGCACACGCTCGCCGCGATCTGGGCGATGCAGGCAGGCAAACACGTCACTGTCGAAAAGCCTGTCTCGCACAACTTCTTCGAGGGACAGAAACTGGTCGAGGCTGCC
>JAFNAH010000367.1 GCA_017860075.1 Acidobacteriota bacterium
TGGGAGCAGTTCAAGCTCCCTCTGCAGAAACCCGCACCGGCAATGGAAACGGCCGGTTTCCCCGAGTTGAGCGTAAAGGACGGACCGGGCACGGTTGTGGTCACGGGGAAGGACTTCTCGCTGCGCCTGGACAAGAAGGACGGAGTTGTCACGTCCTACGTTTTCCGGGGAATTCCGCTGCTCGAACGAGGTCCGCGGCCGGATTTCTGGCGTGCCGCCACCGACAACGATATCGGGGCCTGGAAAGCGATGCGCGAGGTCATCGAAAAGGATCCGAAACGGAACATCAATCTGTGGCGCAATGCAGGCTCCCTTTGGAATGTCGCAGCCGTCCGCGTGGAAAAGGTGGACAATAGCACGGCCCGGATAACCGTTAGGGCGGAGCTTCCCGAGGTGGGGGCCTCAGCTGCGTTGGGCTATACGATCTTCGGCAGTGGCGACATCGTTGTGGAGATCAAGTATGAGCCCGGCAAAGAACAACGTGCGATGATGCCGCGCTTCGGCAGCGAAATTGTGGTTGCGCCGGGCCTGGAAAACATCACGTGGTACGGTCGCGGGCCGGTTGAAACCTACATCGACCGGCAGTTCGAGCGGATCGGCGTATACCGGTCCACCGTCGACAGGGAATGGGTTGAGTACATGCGACCGCAGGAAAACGGCAACAAGACGGATGTGCGCTGGGTCGCTCTGACCAATGCGCAGGGATTGGGCCTGCTGGCGGTAGGCGCTCCAACGCTCAGCGTGGCGGCCCGGCACTTCAGCAAGGACGACATGGAAAGGGCGGGTTATACATTCCAGATGCAGCCGCACGCGGAGATATTCCTGAACCTCGACTGGAAGCAGATGGGGGTGGGAGGCATCGACAGTTGGAGTTCGAATGCCCTTCCGATGGAACCTTACCGGATCCCTTCAGGCCAGGCTTATAGCTACCGCTACCGACTCACGCCCGTGCAAGGGGATTTCTCCGCGAAAGCCAGGGAGAGGTTCTGATAGCGATCAGACCACGCCTGGAGCTCAGGAAAGATGACCCGCACCGCGTCACGAACTGAAACCACCCTCGGGGTCGCGATCGGAATCGGGATCGCAGTCGGCAGCGCTATCGACCCGGAGTGAACCTCGATCCCGCACTCAGTCGCCCGAAGGTCATTTCGAATATCGATCCCGACCCCGATTCCGATCCCGACTCCGATATCCGGATCGCAGAATGAGCGGATTTTCTGCCGCGGGAGGTACCACGCTACTGCTCCTGACCAGCGCTCGGGCACGCAGGATCCATTCCCGGTCTTCTCTGCGCGACTGCCTGGGACTGGAGCGCGCCTGCTCGAGCAGGGTGTGCAGCTGAACGATCATCTCCTCCGGACAATCAGTCCGCTGCAGGCCTACCGCGAGCCAGTAGCGGGCCTCCGGATCCGAGCCGTGTTCCTTCAGGAATGAACTCAGCAGGTCCACAGCTTCGTCAGCGGCGCCGGTGTGCAGATATCCCTTGCCCGCTTCGCGCACGACATTCCCCTGACAGCAGTCGGGTGCAAGGCGCCGCGCGGCTTCGTAACGCTCCAGCGCCGCCTGCCAGTCTCCTTCGGCCTCGAGTACCCGGCCAAGGTCGTAGTGGTATTCCGGCATGTCCGGCCGCATCTGAACGGCCCGCCCCAGGCTAACCGCGGCGGCCTGGAGCCTGCCCAGCTGCAACTGCATCACGCCTGTCCGGCGCTGCGCTTCCGCGTCCTGCAGTTTCACCTCGAGCGCCGCAATCCGCTGTTCCAGCGCACGCTCGACCCGGTTCCCGGCGGCATGCACCCTGAGACGGTTCCAGCAATAAAGTACGGCCGCCGCAACCAGGACCAGGAGAGCCCCGTGCGGCCTTGCTGCAAGCAGGTTGAGAACGGGAAGTGTGAGGCAGGCAATCACAACCACCGCTCCGGCGATCGGCGGCGTAACACCAGCAAGTCTTCCGGCAGCCCAGATCGTGTAGAAGACCATGAGCGAGGAAAGCACCAGGAGCCCGATGCTGATCCCGAAATCACCCAGGACGAGGAATTGCGGCAGCAACCACTGAACCGGCGCCGCGGCCAGGAAAAGCAGGCCCCAGAGCGGCAGCAGGACCCTGAGCCAGTCCAGGTATTCCTTGCGCGACACCGTAAAGCCCAGACCGTCTCCGGCCAGCGCGTTGCTCAGTGAGATGAGGAGTGGAACGACAATCAGAGCGAAGTACACGAGCGCCGGGACGATGTTCAGGGAATACACGTTGCCCAGCAGGCCCGCCGCCGCTTGCGGCTCGCGCAGTTCCGCGTAGACCGCTGCGCGGACAAGTCCGAAGGCCACAAAGCCGGACAGGAAAACGGCAAGGGACAGGAGCAGGCTGCCGCGCGCGCTCAGGGATCGAAGCGACTCATCGCGGAGGATCAGCAAGCGGGGAACGTCGCGCAGGGAGGTCATGGGCTGAGCTTATATCCGACGCCGTAGATGGTCAGGATGTGCTTCGGGTTCTTGTAGTCATCTTCGATCTTCTTGCGCAGCTTCACAATGAAGTTGTCCACGGTCCTGTTGGTCGGATAGTTCTCCACTCCCCAGACCCGCTCGAGAATGTGGTCGCGTCTGACAGGCTGATCGGCGTTGGCGTAGAGAAGCTTGAACAGTTCGACCTCGTAATGCGAGAGCGGGTACTCCTTCCTCCCGCGCTGCACACTGAAATGCCTCACGTCCACAACGCTCGATCCCACGCGTACCACATCGATATCCTGGCCCTGCGCGTAGAGACCCCGTCTGCGCAGGAGGGCTCTAATACGGGCGAGCAGTTCACCGACGCTGAACGGCTTCGTCAGATAGTCGTCCGCGCCTGCCTCAAGTCCCCGGATCTTGTCATAGTCCTGAGACCGCGCGGTCAGCATCAGGATGGGAGTGTTTACCCTGTTGCGCCGTATCTCCGCGCAGACCTCGTATCCGTTCACGTCTGGCAGCATCAGGTCGAGAATAATGCAATCCGGTTCCCTCCGTCCGACGGCCAGAAGTGCCTCCTTCCCCGTGCCTGCGACGGAGACTTCATATTTCTCGAACTCGAGTATGTCCCGGAGCCCCCGGGCCATCTCCTTTTCGTCTTCAACGATCAGGATCTTCTGTTCCATCGCCTGCCCTTGTCGCAACCGGGAGGCCCCGTCTGCCTCCGGGTCGGAGTAAGTCGCGGTCCACGGGAACCGGCGACCGCCGGAACGCACGAGCGAATTCCGCACCTTCTCTACCGGGTTTGCTCCGGCGCCGAGACAACGGGAATTCGGAGAGTGAATGTGCTGCCTTTCCCCGGTTCGCTCTGCACCAGGACGTCGCCTCCGTGCATCTCGGCGACATTCTTCGTCAGCGACAGCCCGATC
>JAFNAH010000368.1 GCA_017860075.1 Acidobacteriota bacterium
GCCTGGCTCGACTTTTCCTACTGGGAGATTCTGGGCCTCATCGGGTGGGCGTACCTGTCAGCGTGCATCCTCTACGTCCCGCTGAGAAAGAAGCGGTGGGCGCCGATTGTTCTGCTGATCGCGCTTAGCACGATGAATGTTCTCATGAAGATGGGCTGGCTGAGCGCCCTGCGTGATCTGCCGGATTATGTGTGGCCCTTCGAAACCGGCGCGCTGGCCTCCATTGTGATGGCAGGAATCGTGGCCTCCACGATCTTCCTGGATAGCGTTTTCTCGCGCACCTTCAGACGGAAGGCGGCGTGGGCGCTGGTGTATGCCGCGGTTTTGTTTGCCGCCGGTTGGCTGCTCACACCTTTCGGCATCTCCAAGATCCGCGCCACGCCGACCTGGTGTCTTTACTGCGCGGGCTCTTCCGTCCTGATCTTCCTGGTTCTGTACTGGGTCGCCGATGTCAGGCACTTGACGAAATGGGCGTCGTTTGTGAAGCCTGCGGGATCGAACACGCTTCTCACCTACTTGCTGCCTTACCTTTTCTACGCCGTCCACGGTTGGTACCTGTTCGCGTTCTTGCCCGCTCAAGGATGGCCCGGCGCCGCAAGTTCGCTGCTCTTCACCGCCTTTATCCTGGGCTGGGCGGCTGTCATGACCAGAGTGAAAGTCCGCCTGCAGCTCTGAAATCGGGGACAGTCACCCTCTGTGCAGCAAGGCCTGCGGGTACAGCTGACCGCACGGCGAAAGAGGAGAGCGTCCTCGATCTCCGCAGAGGATGCCCTCAAAAACCCGGCGGAGGTGCCGGCATTTGGATTTACCCTTGGCTTGATTCTCGTCGTTTCGCTCTTTTCATCGGCCGGGTCCAGACGTGATCTTCCGCCGGCCCGGGGAGGGGACCATGATGACACGCGCTCTGTTTGGCTTTGTGACCATCGTTTTGCTGGCTTCGTCTGCATGTGCCGTGAGGGTCGGTCCGAAGACTGTAGCCCGGGACCGCTTCGACTACTCCGCGGCGCTCACCAATTCCATGAAAGAGCAGATGCTGATGAATATCGTCAAAGTCCGGTACATGGATCTGCCCGTTTTCATGGATATCGCGCAGGTGGTCGCCACATACACCTTCGAGGGCTCCGCCTACGTGAACACGCCCGACTGGGCGGGTGTAGCTTCGGGCCCTTTTGCGGGCGCGTCCGGTCGATGGGCGGAAAGCCCCACCATCACCTACAATCCCCTGGTGGGAGAGCAGTTCGCCAGGAGCCTGCTGGCGCCGGTTTCGCCGCTCGCGATCTTCTCCCTCGTCCAAGCAGGGTGGCCCGTTGACGCCATTTTCACGGTCGGTGTGAGAGCCATCAACGGACTCTATGCGACAACGCATCTCGTGCTCTTAAAAAGGAAGGGTGACACTGAATACTACCGGTTGCTGAGGATGATGCGCGACCTGCAGTCGAAGGAGGCCTTTGCGTTGCGCGTACACAGGAGCGAAGGTGCGGAATCAGGCGTCATGTTCTTTCGCCCGCGCCAGGTGGACGAAGCAACAGAGGCAGAAGCGAAGGAGGTCAGGACGCTTCTCGGACTGAATCCGGAGGCCAAGGAATTCAGCGTAGTTTTTGGCGCCATCCAAAAAGATGACAAGGAAATCGCCATGCTGACCCGCTCCATGCTGGAGATCCTCGCGGAGGCGTCGGCAGGGGTGGAGGTTCCTGCCTCGGATGTGCAGGAGGGGCGTGTACTCTCGCTACCGGACGAACCTGGTTTGGAGGAGGAAGCCAAGAGACTGCGTCTCCGGATCCGCTCCTCTCCCGACAAACCGCCCCAGCAGGATGCCTATGCGGCCGTGCACTACCGAGGCCGCTGGTTCTGGGTGGATGACCGGGATCTGCACGCAAAGCGGGGCATGGGATTCCTGCTGACACTCTTCACCCTGGCTGAGACGGGAACGACGGCAAGCCCCCCGGTGCTGACCATTTCCAAGCCGTGAGCTGCAGGGTATCGGTCGAAGGCGACGAACTACGATGTTCGGCCGTGTGGCGAGTAACGGACCGCAACGATCGAGATATCGTCGGACTGGGGAGCGCCTGACGCGTGCTTCCGCACTGCCTGGAGGATGCTCGACACAGTCTCCTGCGCGTTCCGGCCGGGTTCATCTGCCAACTGGCCCAGCAACCGTTCGTTGCCGAAGAGTTCCTCGTCCCGGCTGAATGCCTCCGTGACGCCGTCCGAAAAAAGCACCAGCGTGTCCTCCGCCTCCAGTTCCAGCGACTCACCGCTGACCGCGTTGCCCGGGAACAGTCCGGCCACCATGCCCGTGGACGGAAAGACAAATTGCGGCGGTTGGCCCTGGCGCAGCAGCACCACCGGATTGTGACCCGCGTTGGCGCATGTCACGCGTCGTGATTTCAGGTCATAGACAAGGCAGCCCATCGTGACAAACATCTTGCGTGGATTCTGAGTGACCAGCTCGTCGCTTACGTGCCGCAGGATGTCTTCCGGGCGCTCGTACTGGCGAGCCATGCTGCGGACCAGCGTCATCGTCACCGCCATGAAGAGGGAGGCGGGGATTCCCTTGCCCGAGACGTCGCCCAGAACCGCTACAATCCGTTCATCGCCGGCGCGCAGCACGTCGTAAAGGTCTCCTCCGACCTGCTGGGCGGGTTCCAGCAGGGCGTGAATGTCAAGCCCCGTGCCGGCCGTACAGCTTGACAGATCCGAGGGCAGGATCCCCATCTGGATCTCGCGTGCGATGCTCAGCTCCATTTCCCGGGCTTCCCTGATCGCATCGGCATACGCCTTGGCCCGGACCAGCGACCGGACCCGCGCCTTCACCTCCAGGATCTCGAACGGTTTGGTGAGATAGTCGTTCGCGCCGATTTCGAAACCGCGAGCCTTGTCCTGCACGTCCTCCAGCGATGTGAGGAACATGACGGGTATGTCACGCGTCTGTTCGCTTGCGCGCAGGCGGCGACAGACCTCGTAGCCGTCGATGCCGGGCATCATGATGTCGAGCAGGACGAGGTCCGGGGGATTCTTCTCGACGCTCCGCAGCGCGCTCGCTCCGTCGAGGGCGACGCTCAGTTTGTAGTCGCTGCGCAGGGACTGCACGAGCACGTCAACGTTTGCCTTGATGTCGTCGACGATCAGGATCCGGCATTCGGAAAGGTCTTTCATGACAGTCGTTCTCCTCCTACCTTCTGAATCAAGCGTGCTGCGAGCGCAGCCGCGGCGTCGTACTCATAACCTTCCACAAGTTCGTCGATGCGCGCCAGATCCGGTGCCATGTCCGGTGGCGCACCCGCGTCTTTGATCTCACGAAGCGCCTCTGATGCGTTGCTGAGGTCGAAGTCCGCGAGCGCCT
>JAFNAH010000369.1 GCA_017860075.1 Acidobacteriota bacterium
GTTTCTCCTGGGAGAGAAGGCCGCGATGGGACAGCTTGCAGGCGTCGCGCTGATCCTCACGGGCGTGTTTATCGTGCGCTCACAGAAGCCGGCTGCAGTCGGAAACGAGTGACCGGCCGTATCGAGCCTTCAGCCCTTCCGACTGATGCACGCAAACCCGGGGCTTCGCTCCATAGGCGCTAACTTATGCCCATTGCTCCTTCGCACAGTCCAACCTGGACTTAGACTTGGACCTGGACGTGGACTTGGACCTGGACCGGCGCTTGTCGCGCAGCCGCAACCGCAGAAGACCTGCCACCTCCTGCATCAAACATACAGAATGCTCCGCTGAAAGCCCGCATCATAGTACGTTCCGGGCCAGCCTCAACAAACCGTACCTATTTCAGACGGGATCTCCGATTTGCATGGCACATGCGGATGCTTCTCTTACCGCGACGGGTTTTCGAGCTGGAGCTTCTCCATGGTAAGGCGGAAGCCCTTCTTGATACGCGCGTCCTTCCACGGCACACCGAAGGAATCCAGAAGCAGCCTGTCGGACGAAGACTGCACATGCCCATCCTTGTCCGTATACTGGAACAGCACAAGCCGGAACATGTTGGCGGATGCGAGCCCACCGCTGCGCTCGTAGGAGTAGAGTCCGGTGAACGTGCCCACCCGGGTCCCCACCTTGTCGGTGACGTGGAAGCCTGTCAGTGCTTCGTCCGGCACAAATCTCAGGAGCGAGTTTGTCAAAGGCAGCAGTATCTCGTCTTTCGACTTCACGATGAAGACCGACTCGTAGGGCAGGGCATGTTCTGACAGTGAAGCCTCCACAGCCGCGTTGAATTCCGAGGGTGTGATCGCGGCACTGGCCGAGCGCGCGCTTTCGAGTTGCCGCGAGAATGCCGGCCAGTCGACCTTGTTTGCCGCATCGTTCAGACACCGGTCAACTTGCTCCCAGCGCATCATCTTGGGCTTGCCGCGGCCCTTGATCTCACAGGGGAAGCCGGCCGATGCCGCCCGGTATGCGTTCAGGACGGCCGCATCGATAGCCGCGCTCGTCTCCCTGGGCATTTCCCCTCCTGAAGCCGCCCGGAGGCCGGGCCGGATTCCGAAAACCAGGATCAGCAGGACTGAGCGCAGGTACTGGAGCTCACGCGAATCGCCCAGCAGGGCAACCGCCGTGATGGCACTGTGCCGCACACCCGGGTGTTTGTCCTTGAGTGCCTTTACAACAATCGGTATGCCGCTCCGATCGCCGAGTGCCGCCAGCCCTTCGACTGCTGCGGCCCGAACTTCCGGATCCGGGTCTTCCGCGGCAGCAGCCAGAGCCTTTGCGGAGATGTCCGTCTTGGAGGCCGCGAGCACCTCCACGGCCCTCTGCCTGGCCTCGACGTCGCCACCTGCGGACAGAACCTTCAGCGCCTGCTCGGGGGTATCGATCGAATCGTCGCCGGTCTTGGTTATGACACCCGTGCCGATATAGATTAGGCTCGGCTGCTGGACGTTGCGTGCACGCGAGAACACACGCACGAATTCAAGACGCTCCTGCCCTTGAGCGTCGTGGCCGTAGTAGTAGATACAGTCGTGGTCCGAAGCGACGCGCTCGATCGCTTCCCGAAGGTCGACCCGGTAGAGGCTGACGGATGCTGTCGCGGTATCCTGCATGCCCAGCTCGAAAACGATGCCGGTGCGGGCCGCCAGCTCTTCCAGAGCGCGCTGGAGGGGAACGCTCCGCAGATCGGCCGTGACGTAGCCACCCTCGACCCTCATCTTCAATGTGACGGGGCCCGCCGGTGGACTCTGCACACGGCGCGCGGGCTGCCTGACGCCTGGCCTCCCGACCTGTGCAGGTAAAGCGCAGACCGAACCTGAAGCACAGCAGGCCAGAAGGACGAGCGCGGTCCGCGCCCGGTACCTCATCCTTCGGGGGACTTTCATTCCGGGGCCGCTTCCGACTCCTCACGGATCCGCATGAACCTGTCAAAGCGATACATCGTGAAGAGAGTGCGCAGTTTCTTGTTTGGATTGATCAGGATCACTTCGCCCTGCCGCTCGCGCATCTGCTTGTAGAGCCGCAGGATCTCCCCTATCCCCGAGCTGTCGATGAAAGGGACGTCCTTGAAATCGACGGTAACTTCGCGGATTTCCACTCCCAGAGCGTTGTCAATACGGTTCTGCAGCTCCGGGCAGTGCTCGAACGTGATCTTTCCCTGGATGCGAATGACGCAATGATTTCCGGATGATTCCGCTTGGATGTCCATGGTGCCTAAGCGAAAATACTGTCATATTTCGCGGGTATGGGCAAGCATCGACGCTTCCTATGATCTCGAGATTCAAGGTACACCGGCACAAGACAGGCAGATCCCATTTTGATCTGCGCCTGATTGACAACGACCTGCTGCGCAGCTGGTCGCTGCTGAAACAGCCTCCGTTGAAGACGGGAGAGCGCAGACTGGCCATCGAGAGAGAGACTCGCGCGCCGGCCGACATAGATCAAAGGAGATTCAGCGAGGAGGCTTTCGGGGAGGGTGGCGTATACACATGGGATGAGGGGGAGGTGCTCGTCACCGGAGAGGCCGGGGGGAGTATCATTCTCGATTTCCGGGGCAGCAGGCTCAACGGCCGGTATGAAATCCGGCACATGCGGTGGTACCCGGGAAACCGCTGGATCCTGGTCAAACTATGAAGAGGCAGTCATCCTTCAGCTATCAGTGTGCGCGACTGAAAGCCGTCGACTGAAAGCGGATGGCGTATCGCTGAGGCTGCACAGTCGTCAGGCGGCTCGATCCAGCGGGGAAATGGCTTGACACAGACTCCCAATCTATAGAACTCTATTGGGGATAGCCATCTTTCGAGTCGCGAATCGGAGGGGGCGTGCGCTTGAGCTTGGCTCGCAGCGGCAGCTGTCCTTTTCGGTCAAACCCAATCGATGGAAACCGTGACCGTTTGATCTCTATTGCTCAGGAGTGATGACATGACGCGTATCCAAAGAGTCCACAAGCCGATGATTTTCGGTGCGATGTTGATCCTTCTCGCTCTCGGTGTCCTCCAGGCTTTTGGCCGGCAGGATAAGATATCGCCGGTCTCCGACTACCAGTACAAGAAGGACTATGCGCAGTACGATACCATCAGGAAGGAGGCGGACCCCCAGAAGCGCGCCGATCTGCTCCTTGCATTCATGAAGGAACACCCGATTTCACGCATGCTCACATACGTGGCCGCAGATTACCTCGAGTGCGTAAAGCCTCACATTCAGGCCAAGGACTGGGCGAAGGTGATCTCGATGGAAGAAGCGCTGCTGGCACTCATGCCCTCTGAAAAGACCGTCCAGGCGGCAGGAGTCCCAGAACCCGGCGCGGGCGACTTCCTGAAAAACATACTGCCGCAGGCCCTGCGATCGGTTCAGTCCGCGCTTCTGGCGGCTTACTACCAGTCCAACAACATGCCCAAGGCTGCGGAACTGGGAGAGAAGCTCTACGCGGCCGCGCCGGACAAGAGCATGGCAGCAGCCCTGGCCGACATCTACCTCAAGATGAACAACGCGGACAAGTTCGCGGCGTACGCTGAGAAGGTCGTGGCCGAGGTGCCGGTCGAGCAGTCCTACGCCATGGTGCTCCAGCTCGCCGGAGTGCATCAGCAGAAGAACGACCTGGCGAAGGCCTCCGACTACGCCGGCAAAGTGATGGCGGTGTATGGCGACAAGGTACCCCAGGGCGTCCAGGAGAGCGCGTGGAACACGACCAGGGCCTACGCGTACGGGCTGATGGGCCTTAGCGCCTATGCAAACAAGGATTACCCCAAGACGCTCGAATACTACGGCAAGGTAACCACCTACGCGCCGAAGGCCGACGATGCCTGGTACTACATCGGCATGGCCAAGTGGAGAAGCCAGGATCCTGAGGGGGCGATCGACGCCTTCGCCAGGACGGTAGTCCTGAACAAGAACCTGGCCAAGAAGGCTCAAGAGTATCTGGAACAGCTCTACAAGGCCCGCCACAATGACACCCTGGACGGTCTCGACCAGGTGCTTGCCAAGGCCAAGTCGGAGCTCGGGATCAGCTGAAAAGGCTGCTGGAAATTCGCGCGGCCCTGACGTAACATACGAGTTAGCATTTAGTTACCGCTATACGGCTGTTCGCTGAAACGACGGTCCCACGCAGGTGCCTTATGGCCGAAAAAGAAAGCAAGCCGACCAATCCGTCGGATGATCACAAGATCTCGATACAGGAGGCTCTCGACAAGGAAGGCGAGCAGCTGCACATCAGTGAGCTGCAGGCTCTGAACATCAAGGAACTGGCAAAAATCGCCAAGAAGTACAAGGTCGCGGACATCGGCAAGTTGAGCAAGCAGGACCTGATTTTCGCTGTCCTGCAGGCGCAGGCAGATCCGGATGCCGAACGAAGGCGAGCGCTATCTGGCCCTCGTCAAGGTGGATGCCGTCAACTTCGAGCCTCCCGAGGAGGCAAGGCACCGGATTTTCTACGACAACCTCACGCCCCTTTACCCGATCGAGCGCATAAAGCTGGAGACGACGAGGGAGAATCTCTCCGCGCGTGTGATGGATATCTTTACTCCGATCGGGAAAGGACAGCGCGGATTGATCGTTTCCCCGCCGAGGGCCGGGAAAACGATGATCCTTCAGAATATCGCCAATTCGATCAGCACCAACCATCCGGAGATCTACCTGATCGTGCTGCTGATCGACGAACGGCCCGAGGAAGTCACCGACATGGACCGTTCCGTCAAGGGCGAAGTCATTTCGTCAACCTTCGATGAACCGGCCTCGCGGCATGTCCAGGTCGCGGAAATAGTCATGGAAAAGGCCAAACGTCTCGTCGAGCACAAGAAGGACGTGGTCATCCTCCTGGACAGCATCACGAGGCTTGCACGCGCCTACAATACGGTCGTACCCTCCAGCGGCAAGGTGCTGTCCGGAGGCGTCGACGCCAACGCGCTCGAAAAACCGAAACGATTTTTCGGCGCCGCCCGCAAGATCGAGGAGGGTGGCAGCCTCACAATTCTGGCCACGGCGCTCGTGGACACCGGCAGCCGGATGGACGACGTGATCTTCGAGGAGTTCAAGGGCACTGGCAACATGGAGATCATCCTCGATCGGAAACTGGTCGACAAGCGCATATTCCCCGCGATCGACATCAACCGCTCCGGCACGCGCAAAGAAGAGCTGCTGGTGGAACCGGCCGATCTGAGCAAGATCTGGATCTTGAGAAAAGTCCTCACCCCGCTCTCCATCGACGAGGCGATGGACCTGCTTCTCGAGAAACTGAAGAAATCCGAGAGCAATGCGGACTTTCTGAGTGCGCTCAACAAAGGTTGATGCGCCCGGTCACAGGTGCGTGAATTCCCTGCAACACCCCGCGTCCGGCCCTCTCCGTTG
>JAFNAH010000370.1 GCA_017860075.1 Acidobacteriota bacterium
ATAATACCGCGAGGATCGTCCGGGCCGACCGGGAAACCGACCGGTTCGTCGGCAATCCCGAGCCTGTACCGATCCTCCCTGCTGGTGTCGCAGTCGCTGCTGGGGGTTGGAACTGCGATCGATTTCGAACGTCGAGACCGATCGCGATCCCCATTCCGATGCCGAACGCGAGAGATCTCCGCGTTCGGCCGCGAAGCCCTGCTCAGGAAAACGCTTTCGCGGAACGGGTTTTGGCGCATAGTAGAGGCCTGATCGTGGTCTACCGTAAACCGGGAGGATGATTATGAGACTTATGGTGCTGGTCGTGGCTTTGCTGCTAATCACTGTCCCATCGTACGCGCAGGGGTTGCGTGCCGGATATGCAAAGGCAGACATCACGCCTGCGGGCCCGGCCTACATGGGCGGATACGATCTGCGCGATGCACCGTCGGATGGAATTCACGGCAACGACCGCCTCTACGTGCGCGCACTTGTCTTCGAGCAGAACGGGAGCCGTATCGCCTTTGTCATGGCAGACGTCATCGGGATCTACAATCACGACTCCTGGCGCAGCAAGATCTCCGAAGCTGCCGGTATTCCGTCTGCAAACATCCTGCTGGGAGACGTTCACAACCATGCCGCACCATCCCCTTATGACAAGCGGAATGCGGAGTGGGTCAGGCAGTTCGAACCGGCTCTCCTGGCTGCCGTGCGCGATGCAAATGCCAGGCTCCAGCCTGTCAATGTCGCGGCCGGTTCCGGGCATTCAAGGATTGCCATGAACCGGCGGCAGGTGCGGACCGCCGACACCCTGTCCGCCTTGACCTTTGACGAAAACGACCGGAGCCAGACCTTCGGGAAGGCCAGGACGGACAAGCCGGTCGATATCCGCGAGTTTGCCGGCGTGGTCCGGTTGGGAGCCAACCCCGACGGCCCCATCGACGACGCGGTGCAGGTCGTGCGCATCGACTCGAGTGCCGGTAAACCGGTCGCCGTGATGATCCACTACCCCTGCCACGGGACAACGCTGGGCGGCCGCAACAGCAAGATCTCCGGTGAATGGATGGGGCGCATGCAGGAATATGTCGAGAAACAATTCCCGGGCGTCGGTTCCATCTACTTCCAGGGGGCGGCCGGAGACATCAATCCCCGTGTGGTCGGCGGTCTTGACGGGTACCGGGACGACGTCAACACCACCTGGGCTCTGGGCGAGGAGATCGGAACCGAGGTGGCCCGGGTGTATCGCTCGCTCTCTCCGTTGCCGACGACACGAACGAGCATCCAACTCGAAACCAGGGAGATCCTGCTGCCTCGACAGTACCGCGAGCTCTTCGAAGACTTCACCAACACGATCGTGAAGGTGCCGACGACTGCCGTTCGAATCGGAGACCTGATGTGGGTCAACTTCCCGGGCGAAATGTTCCACGCGATAGGCGAGCGTGTCCGATCAGCGGAGCCTGCCACCTACGGTCATGTCCTGGGATACACCAACGGTTACGTCGGGTACTTCCCCGAGCAGAAGGCATATGCTGAAGGCGGGTACGAGGTGGCGACGACGCACCTCGATCCGGCTGCAGAGCAGATTTACATGCGCGAGCTCGCGGAACTCCTGAAGCGGTTTCACTGATCGCCGTTCATCCCGGCAGCGGGCTGCGTTCCATCTCTATCTGTATATGAGGTATTTCTCGCGGGTCTTGCGAAACTGGTCCAGATCCGGCGCGTAGCTCTTGACCACAGCGCTGCCGGTTTCTCCCCGTTTCAGCCGCCCGGCAGCATCCTCATTGCCGAGGAGACGCATGACGCCTTCGAGGTTGAACTTCCCGGGATGAAACTTCATCGTCGCGTACAACAGTTCGAGGCCCAAGCGAACGGAGTCCAATGCGTCGCGGTCGATGAGTTGAATATCCAAACCCTCGCAATCCTCGTCCTTGAACACTGATGCCGTGGGGCGGAAACGTCTGGCCAGGAAGCGGACTCCGGGGATCGCGAGCCCGTTGAGATACTCGGCGACTTCGCGGCCCTTGAACCACGGGGCGCCGATTATCTGGAACGGAGTGTCGGTCCCGCGCCCGACCGACACCTGGTCGGATTCCAGGAGGCAGGACCCCGGGTAGAGAATCGCCTGCGTCAGGTTGCGGATGTTGGGAGACGGGTTCACCCACTCCAATCCGGTCGCATCCAGCCACATATTCCTGCTCCAGCCCTGCATTTCGATTACCTGCAGGTCTGCGTGCAGCGCCTTTTCACCGTTGTACATCCGGGCCAGCTCTCCGACAGTCATGCCGTGACGGATGGGCATCCGCATGTAGCCGACGAAAGAAACGTATCGCGGGTCCAAAAGCGGGCCTTCCACGGCGATACCGTTGATCGGGTTCGGGCGATCCAGGACAAGAAACGATTTTCCCGCCCTGGCTGCTTCCTCGAGCGCGTAACCCAGGGTCGTAATATAGGTGTAGAAGCGCGCGCCGATGTCCTGTATGTCGTAAATCAGCACATCCACCTTCTGAAGCATCTGCGGAGTGGGGCGATAGGAGCCCCGGTTGTAGAGGCTGTAAATCGGCGTACCCGTGGCCTCGTGTGTCCCCGAAGCGACGTTCGGATCATCCTGCGTGCCTGCCAGGCCGTGCTCGGGAGTGAAAATCGCCACAAGCTTGACCTTGGAGGAACGGGACAAAACGTCGACGATGTGCCGGCCGTCCGAGGTCAGGCCGGTGTGGTTGGTGATGACGCCGACACGCTTGCCTGCAATCGGGGCAAAATCCCGATCGATCAGCACGTCGAGGCCGGTTTTGACCCGCGGCTCCGCCCATAGTATGGATGCTGCTGCGAGCGCAGGTAGAAGGAGAAGCAGTCGGGAACACTTCATCGCACCCTCCCGAGTTCTTTCGACGGCAGCCGTCGGGAAATCCAGTCCTTCATGCAATCATCAACATCCGCGCTGCTACCGCGGGACAAGAGCCTCTGTGAGGGCACGCCCGGCGGAACCGCTCGGCGGGTCCACTTCGAGCAGCGTCGCAAGGGTCGGAGCAATATCGACGGTCGCCACGTTTTGATCGTACTTCCCGGGCCGGACTCCGGCCCCCATGAAGACGACCGGCACGTGCGCATCATAGTTGAACGCCGAGCCGTGCGTCGTTCCCGCAGCGCCGAACATCCAGTACGGATCGAGCAGTACATACACGTCCGCACCCCTGCTCAGGTTGTGGCCGTTCAGTACTCGCCGCCCGACCAGGTCCTGCCACGATGCTTTGTTCGTGAGCTGCTCTCCCGTGTAAGCGCGAAAAACGTGTGGTATTGCCGAAACCGCTTCCTTTGCCGCCTGCTCGACTTCCGCCAGGGCCAGATTCTTCTTCTGTAT
>JAFNAH010000371.1 GCA_017860075.1 Acidobacteriota bacterium
GTCGCGAACGCGACCTCCGGCTCGATCATCCAGAACTCCATGAGGTGCCTGCGCGTCTTTGATTTCTCGGCGCGGAAAGTCGGGCCGAAGCAGTAGACCTTGCCGTGAGCGGCGGCGGTGGCTTCGTTGTACAGCTGGCCGCTTTGCGTAAGGTACGCCTTCTGGTCGAAGTACTCGGTCTCGAAGAGTGTGGTTGTTCCCTCGCACGCGTTCGGCGTAAAGATCGGGGTATCCACCAGTGTGAATCCCTGATCATCGAAGTAGTCGCGACAGGCTTTGATGATTTCGTGACGGATTTTCATTACCGCATGCTGCCGGGAGCTCCTCAGCCACAGGTGCCGGTTTTCCATCAGAAAAGCGGTTCCGTGTTCCTTGGGAGTGATCGGGTAGCTTTCCGCGATCTGGACGATCTTGAATGCCGTCACATCGAGCTCGTAACCACCCGGGGCGCGCTGGTCTCTTCTTACGCGGCCGCGGATCTCCACGCTCGACTCCTGGGTGAGCCGGTCGAGCTCGGCGAATTGGTCCGGTGTCAAGCCGCTTTTCGATGCGACGCACTGAATTACCCCGGTCCCGTCGCGAAGCAGAATGAAGTGTATCTTCCCGCTGCTCCTCTTGTTGTAGACCCAGCCGCGGAGAACAGCTTCGGCGCCCTCGTGCCCTGCAATGTCCCTGATATAGACGAAGTCCATGGATACCCTCACTCAATTCTCATTCTGCCGCTTGTGATCGGGAAAAATCATGTCGCCAGGTGCGACTCCCCTCTCCCGGCAGTCCAGGATGTAAAGATAGTAGTAGCTGTCGCGGATGAACTCCGACGAGTCGATTCCGAGCCGCGATGCAGCCCGTAGAATATCCTCCTCGAGTCCCTCGATTTCGGCGTATTCCCCGATCGGCGTCTGGTCCAGCGCCACGTGCAGAACCCGCCTCCCCTCCGTCGCGTCGAGCGTGTACTCCTCGCGCCGCTTCTGATACCGAAACCAGACCGTCATCCCCGACTCCTGGAGGATCCTGAGCAGTACGGAACCATCCTCCACCGACGTTTCCAGTTCGTCGCGCTTCTTGAAGAGATCGGCCGGCAGCGGCGGCCCTTTGAAGGTGATCCAGGCGGAACCGCCCGCTATCCGTACGCGCATCAGGCACTTCCGGGAACGGAGCCTCCCGTCCGGGAAATCGAGGACATGGTTGTCTTCGAAATGACAAGGGGACAGCAGGACGGCACCCAATCCTCTCAACCGATCCCGAAATCCGGGCAGGTCGGAAAGCCTGATCTTCACCTCAGTCTCGACAGGCATGCTTCTCCCCGTGAGCACAAGAAGCTAATTGGGGCACAGGCTGCATTTCAAGTAGAAAAACCGATGCGAGTACCCTGCCAGGCAGCGGTGACCCACATCCGATAAGCCTTGCCCCCCAGCTCTCAGCCTGCATTTACCGGCAGAGTGCGCCCACCCCTTCCCGGTTCAGGCCGATTGTGCCGGACCTGCAAATATTTCGACTTTTTTGTGTTCGCCTGCGTCAAAAGTAGCGTAACAGGAAACGGATTCCAGGTTAAGGCGAACGGCAGGCATCAATCGATGAGTCAGGATTCCAAACCGATGCTCCTCGATCAGGGACTGAGAGGTTCTCTTTCCCCGGACCGGGATATGGAGTCGGATTGGGTTGCCGCGAGCCAGCGCGGAGACAACCGGGCCTTCAACCAGTTGGTTTTGAAATGGGAAAAACCGATATACAACCTGACGCTCCGGATGCTTCACGACCCCGGAGAGGCGGAGGACACCACGCAGGAAGTTTTCCTGGCCGCCTTCAGGAATATCCGGCGGTTCCGCAAGGACTCGAGGTTCTCCACCTGGCTGTATCGCATCGCCGTAAATCACTGCCTGTCAAGACTGAGGCGTCGACCGCAGGGAGTCCACCTTTCGCTGGACGCAGATCGGCCCGAGGAACGTATCGCGAGCCGGTTGCCCTTGCAGGAATCTCACGAGGGCGAGATCCTCAGCGAGGAAAGGCAAAGCCGGGTACGGGCGGCGCTGCAATTCCTTCAGCCCGACCACAAAGCGGTACTCGAGCTCAAGTTTTTCCAGGACTTGACCTTCGAGGAGATCGCGGCAGTCATCGAGGCCCCTGTGAGCACGATCAAGTCGCGCCTGTACGCGGGCCTGGAAGTAATGAGGTACCGTTTGGGAGCGTTTGAGTCAGATATCTGACCGAGGGAAAGAAATGGCCGCCACTTGCAGAGAGTTCAGGAACTATATCCCGAGAGCGATCCTGGGAGATCTGAGCCAGGAAGAGCAGAAAGCGCTCGATCAGCATCTTGCCGAATGCTCACCCTGCAACCGTGAGCACCAGACCTTCGGCAACACCGTTCGCCAGCTCGGCAGCGGGCTCGACGTGCCCGTGCCCAGACACTTCTTTGTATATCCCGAGGAATCGCACAGCACGCCCTGGCGCGCCTTCCTGCGGATGTCACGTGCGTGGCAGGCAGCCACCGCCACGGTCCTGCTTGTTTTCGGATTTGCATCGCTGCTGGCAGTCTCACGGTTGCAGGTTCGCTCCGAAGATGGGGCGCTGGTGATTGGATTCGGCAGGCTCCCTGAACGGAGACCACCCGCCCCGCAGATCATGCAGGTGGACAGCTCGGCGCTCGAGGCGAAGATCCTGAAAGCGGCCGCCGAGAGAAGCCGCCAGGACAATCTCGAGTTCCTGCGCACGCTGCGCGCCGAGATGGCTCGTTCGAACAAGGCTATCGGCCGTGAACAACGCGCTCTCCTGGAACAGGCGATAAGCAACGTCGAACTTCGCATGGGGCAACTCGTGAGTACGACGGCCTACGACCTCGAGAGGAAGACAGACAGGTCGGTCCAAGATGCTTACAGGAAGGTTTCACTGGAACGAGCCCGCGATATGGCGGCTGTCGACAATCGCATCAAGCTGCTGGCAATCAATGGAGAGGTCAAGAGCACACAAACCGATGCCATCCTGGCCACCCTGCTCCAGGTGGCGGAACTGAGGATGCAGTAGATCTCACCGGAGGTATTTATGAGACGATTCTTTGCCGTTCTGATACTGGTGTTGAACATCGGCCTGCTCTCCTGGAGCCTGGCTCAAGGCACACGAAACGATCTGTTCGACCAGAGGAAGGTCGACCAGGAGCTCGAAATCATGAAGGGAATACTGGGCACAACCCTGGACTTTGCAGTCCGCGATCTCCAGGTATCAACCGCCGGCGAGTCAAGGGATGAGAGACACCTCGAGCACGCGTGGGGGTGGAACAATATCTCCGGGTTTTACCTCTACGGCCAGGGAGCCACCTTCATCATACCCACCTCTGAACTAGGCCGGAAGGCTCACTCTGGAAGCGTTCAAGCAGAAGGTTCTGCAGTACTCCAACTGAATGCAGAATATAGAATTTAGAACCTAGAATTTAGGATTCAGCATTCGAGAGCATCCTGCATTCTAAATTCTAGGTTCGAACTTCTAAATTCCTCTCACTGATTGGCTCATACTTCCCTACTCGCACCGCGCAAACAGTGCCCGGCAGCTAGACCCGGATCTGGCGCAACTGGATGTGGCATTCGGCCAGGAGTGCAAGAGCCCGGTCATTCAGCGGATACTCCTTGTTGTAGACAACCTCCATGATCCCGCTGTTGATGATCATCTTGGTGCAGAGAAGGCAGGGCGCGAAGGTCGTATACAGGGTCGCACCCTTGAGACTCGTCCCGTGGTATGCCGCCTGCGTGATCGCGTTCTCCTCGCCGTGGCAACAGAGGCAATCCTCCAGGGCCGTCCCGCTGGGCGCCATGCTGTTGCACCGCGGGCAGCCCCCCTCGTTGCAGTTGCGCGCCCCCCGGGGCGTTCCGTTATACCCGGTCGAGATGACCCGCTTGTCTTTGACGATGATCGCGGCGACCTTCCTCTTGATGCAGTTGCTGCGCGAAGCTACCACCTTCGCAATATTCATGAAGTACTCATCCCAATCAGGCCGGCTGAAATTGCTCATGATCTCAGGCAGAAGCCGATCGAGCTGCATTCGCAGGTCTTCAATGGAGCCGTTGTTCTGAACCGTAATGTCCGCAAGCCGCCGGGTGGCGATCAACTGCTGATTCGCGGGGTCGCGGCTGTCGAGCTCCCTGGTCTCTTCCGCGACGAACTGCTCGAGGGTTTGGGCCGCCCGTTCCCTCCCCCTCTCCCGGGTCCTGCTGAAGCGCAGGCCGACGTCCGCGTCCACGCAGAGCAGCCGGAAGTCCCCCCGGCTCCTGAGAACTTCGACCTCGGACGGGTTCCTGATCGAATCCACGACGTAGTTGTGATTGCGATCCAACCGCCGCAGGACGCGCTCAGCCAGAACACCGGGGCCGTGCCTCGACCGAAGCTCGTTGCCGACCGAAATCAGAACCTCGCGGGTGATCTCCTGCCCGCGTTTCCTGATTTCAGCCCTGATTTCATCTGATAGAGAGTGATACTCGAAGCCCCGGCTGCGAAGATAGTCGGCAACCTCGGTCTTGCCCGCGCCATTTGTTCCCGTCAATCCGATGATCATGGTCAAGGATTGTCAGTCATACCGGCTGCGCATGTCAATCTCGCTGGATTGACCGGGCGCGGCCTCAGGGGCCTTGCATACGGCGCCACTCGGTCGTGCTGCCGGCGTTCGGCTTGAAATTGGCGTCATCCGCTCAAGTCGCCCTTTCGGCGCACGCAATGAGTGAGCGGTAGGAACCGACCATAGCGTGCCCATTTGATGGTTGCGGATACTTGATATCGGAGTCCGGTTGCCGTACCTTTCAGCTTCATCTCCGCAGCCCGACACAAGGAGCAGACGATGATCACACGCGGTTCCGCATGGGAGTTGCTTCAGCAGTACACCAAGTCGGAAAGCCTCAGGAAACATGCCCTGGCGGTCGAGATCCTGATGCGAGCCTATGCCGGGAAATTCGGCGAAGACCCGGAGCTCTGGGGTGTCGTCGGCGTTCTGCACGACTTCGATTACGAAATGTACCCCGAGTTTCCGGATCATCCGACCAGGGGATCCGGGATCCTGAAAGACCAGGGGTACCCGGAGGAGATTATCTACGCAATCTCGTCGCACGTGGACGCCATGAAGCTGCCGCGTAACAACGCGCTCTGCAAGACGCTATTCGCCTGTGACGAGCTTGCGGGCTTTCTGGTAGCAGCGGCACTCGTGAGGCCGGGCAAATCAATCATCGGTATGGAAACCAGGTCGGTCAGGAAGAAGTTGAAGGACAAGGCCTTCGCCCGCTCCGTCAACCGGGAGGATATCTACCACGGCGCAGAGCAGCTGGGCGTGGATCTCGATGAACACATCACCTTCTGCATCCAGGCCCTGCAGCAGAAGGCTGCTGCCCTGGGCCTGGACGGAGCAGGGGCGGCGAAGGATATCCCCGCATGATCCAGGTCAGCTATCAGCCCCTCTGGATCCTGAATTCTGCATTGAGCTGAAAGATGCTCGCTGAATGCCGGCATCGGCAGGCATGTGCTACTCGTCATAGAGCAGGTATGGCGCCTGCAGCTTCCTGAAAGAAGCCACGTCGTCACCCCAGCTCTCCCTGACCTCAGCCGGGGCAGCCCCGCGTTCGATCAGATCGGGGATGCTCCTTCCCCCGCAGAGTATTTCGATCGGCAGCTTCTCGTGCTCGTACTCGTAGGGCGGTTGCCGCCAGGCAAATGAATCAGGGTAGAGTGACTTGACCGACGTGATTACCGCGATGCCCGTCAGGTAGGGCTCGAAGGAGT
>JAFNAH010000028.1 GCA_017860075.1 Acidobacteriota bacterium
GCGTCTCGCGCCGGCGAGGCTGCCTCAAGACTCGTTATGAATCGGGCCTTCAGCCCTCGGGAGCATTGTTGCTCCTATACCTGGCGCGTTGCGCCAGGCTGGCATGAATCGGGCCTTCGGCCCTGACCACGGTATTCGAATCAGCACACAGAGCGCTGCAAGCGCGTCCCCGGGAGCATTGTCACTCCCATGCTTGCCGCATTGCGCCAGGCCGGCATGAATCGGGCCTTCGGCCCCAACAACCGTGTTCGAATCAGCACACAGAGCGCTGAAAGCGCGTCCCGATAGCAGCCTGGGGCGAAGCCCCAGGTTCAGATGCAGCTAAAGGATCCGAGGGCTGAAGGCCCGCTGTATAGGTTCACGGGGTAGCCTCGGCGGCGTGGACTCGCGCTGCAGTTGCAAGAACATCGGA
Organism: Acidobacteriota bacterium; assembly: GCA_017860075.1. GTDB lineage: Bacteria > Acidobacteriota > UBA6911 > UBA6911 > UBA6911 > JACADW01. The sequence goes on from JAFNAH010000028.1 coordinate 413, forward strand.
TTTGAGCAGCCCGGAATCGAGGGATGTCTAATTCGCCAGGTCGAGGCGGGCGAGTACTTCGTTGAGTTGCTCGGGAACTTCGGACGACACAACGCGGCAGATCCGTGAAGGCAGAGCGACACCGGCGGGCAGGCTTCCCTCGACGAGAAGAATTCTGCTCTCCTCCTCGGCGATCCTGCAGAGCACCCCGGGTTCAGCGTCTTCCACCCTGGCATCGAGGCCGCGTTCAGAAAGCAGCCGGACCAGGTTGATCAGGCCTGGACCGGCAAGGAGTCGGGTAGCACGCAACGGCCTCTCACGCAGTCGCTGGACGGGCGTGATGTCGATGGACTCAAAAACGGGGTAGACGCCTATTCGATCGCCGTCCTGCAGGACTTGCGAAAGTCCTACGGAAACGCCGTTGCAGAGCACCAGGTCGACTTTGTCAACCGGGACGCCCAGAAGGCCAAGTTGTTCGGCAACGGTGGTACTTCGCTCGAAGGAGATTGAAAAGGCTCGTTTCCGCCTTTCAACCGCGAGGTAGTCGTTGAGTTCCTCGTAGAATCGCAACTGGATCGCAGGTGCCATGCCCTACAATATCCCCCAACCCAGGATTACAGTACAGGGGAGGCGCGCATGAAGATGTTCCGCCTGGATGGCAGACTGGTGCTGGTCACCGGTGCGAGCAAGGGGATCGGTTTGGGGATCGCGACCGCCATGGCAGAGGCAGGTGCGGATCTCATTCTCGTTTCGAGGAGCGAATCGGAACTCGAGGCTGCCGCCGGACAGCTTAGATCGAGCGGCAGATCCGTTGCAGTCGCTCCTTTCGATCTGCACCGGACAGACCAGATTCCAGCCTGGTATGACGAGGTGGTCGGCCGATACGGCAGCCCCGATACGCTGGTAAACGCCGCCGGTGTCATGCATCGCGCACCGGCCCACGAAGTGACGCTCGAGGATTGGCAGGACACGCTGACCGTAAACCTGACGGCGGTGTTCGTCCTGTCGCAGGCATTTGCCAGGGAGTGTATCGCTTGCGGACAGGAGGGAAGGATTATAAACATCGCTTCGCTCATGACGGCGGCTTCCCGCAGGACCACGGCGGCCTACACCGCCTCCAAGGGCGGGATCGGACAGCTCACCAAGGCGCTGGCCGTCGACTGGTCGGACCACGGAATCCACGTCAATGCCATCGCGCCCGGCTACATTGCCACCCGGCTGACCGAGCCGCTGTGGAGGGACTCGGAATTTGATGCGTGGGTAACGAAACGCTGTCCTTTGGGCCGATGGGGAACGCCCGAGGACGTTGCCTGGCCGGCCGTGTTTCTCGCTTCGCCGGCTGCCGACTACATCACCGGCCAGACGATCTTCGTGGACGGCGGCTGGCTTGCCACGTTTTGAAGCGGCGATCGAACGTTACGCGCTCAGATTCCGAATCCGCCGGTCAGTGTCGCTCTGGGGAGGAGGAGCCAGACCAGAATCAGGTTCACTATGAATCCGATGACACAGACGCCGATTGCCCTTGCCGTGCTCTGGTAATCCAGCGCCTGACGGACCGCGATCACCATCGCGACCAGCATCCACACACCGGCCAGGAAGGAGATCAGCAAACCGACAAACGGAATTATTCCGAGGATTCGCAGCACGCCCGGGGCGCTGGCAAAACCTGTGGTGCGCAGCAACTCGGGCACGTCGGATCTGGTCTGCGGCTCCGGAAGCAACTTGGTCCCGATGAGCCAGATCAGGAAAGCCCACACGACCCAGCCGATGAGCGCAGCCACGCAACCCCATATCACTCCCGAGATCCCGCCGAAGCCGAAGCTGCCGATGCCCGCAGCGATGCTCGAAATGACTACCACTCCCAATGCCTGCCCCGTCGCGTTTGTGTCTGCTTCGACTTCTTCATAAGTCCGGGCGTCGAGCTTGGCGGCGCCCAGCATTCGATCCGTTAAGCTGGCCATCTTTGCTCTCCTTTGAGGTTTGTCGGTCTTTTTATCACAGCGGGCCGCGACATTGGAAGGCGGATCGGAGTGGGGCTGCGCCGCCGGCGCGGACAGGGGTCGGTCAGGAGACGAAGTCACGTATGGAACCGCGGGCGAGTCAACCGACAAAGATTTCTTTTGCTGTTCTGACCGTATTGACGTGGATGGCGATGGTATCGTCGACCTTGCGGGCGTATCCTCCGGCCAGGGTCACGGCAACGGGAATGCCTGCATTGCGCGCAGTCTCGAAGACAAGACGGTCGCGCCGTCTCAAACCTTCCATGGTCAAGGCCAGTCCGCCGAGCTGGTCCTGCTCGTACGGATCCGCGCCTGCAAGATAGACAATCAGATCGGGGCGAAATGCTCCCAGGGCCGAAGCCAGTCCCTGGCCCAAGCGGAGGAGGTATGTCTCGTCGCAGGTTCTATCCTCCAGGTGGATGTCGATGTCGGAGGGAGGCTTTATGTACGGATAGTTGTCGCGCTGATGGATCGAGAGCGTGAAAACGGACGGGTCCTGGCGAAAAACTTCCGCGGTGCCATTGCCGTGGTGGACATCGCAGTCCACCGTCAACGCCCGGCGCATCAGGTCGGAACGCTGCAGAGTCCGGATGGCGACCGCGACGTCGTTGATCAGGCAGAATCCTTCGCCGTGGTCAGGGAAAGCATGATGGAATCCCCCACATAGAGTTACCGCGCAAGAGCCCCGCAGTGCCTGGCGGCATGCGGCGATGGTACCGCCGGCAGCGACCCGGAACGCCTCGACCAGTGCGGCCGAGTAGGGCACTTCCATTCGTGTGAACTCTGCGTCGCTGAACCTTCCGTGTTTCAGCTTGTCTATGTACTCAGGGGTATGGACGAGCGCGATCTCTTCGTCGAGCGCGCGACCGGGCTCCACAAAATCAGCCTCGGCACAGATGGCCTGCTCGAGGAGGCGTTGTTTTGTCAGCCTGTACTTGGCGGCAGGGAAGACGTGCTCTCCAAGCGGCAGGCTGTATTTGTCTGAATAAAAAACCTGCATAACAGGCACCCGGCCTACCTGGGTCCCGCGACCTGGGTCCCGGGAACCGGAGGCGGCCCGTCGGGGATAAATGGTTTGTAGACCACGCCCCTGGTCTTTTCTTTGAATTCTGTCTGAATGGCCGCGCGTGCCTCCGGATCGTGGAAGAGATCCACCGCGGTGGCCGCCAGCGTTTTGGCGGCGTACAACATCCCCTTGTGGCCGATCGACATTCCGCTGCAGGCGACGACGGGCCAGGCGTGCCAGGGGACATCTTTCGGCGCCGTGGTTACGACGAACTGCAGGGTCGGCACTACCCAGCTCACGTCCCCCACGTCGGTCGAGCCTCCCGGGGGATCTGCAAGGGGCGCTTTCATGGCCCGGACATTGCCGTCCAGGCCTTTGGGTTCGACGCCCACCGCTCTCTGCATCGCCTTGGCGAATTCCTGTTCCTCCCCAGTGAACGGTACCGGGCCGAGCCACTCGAGATTCGCGTGGAGCAACTTCTGACCTTGGAGGTTGACGAGCGTCTCATAGTCCCCGGCCTGAATGGTCATTCGGGATTCCACGCCTGCGATCAAGGCCGCGCCTTCGGCTATGTGGCGTACCCGCTCGAGCACCTGTTCAACGCCGCCCCGCGTCGAATCGCGGACCCAACACCAGACCTTCGCGTAGTCAGGAACTACGTTCGGCACGTCTCCGCCTTTTACGATCGTGTAGTGCATGCGGACCGAAGGCCTGACATTCTCGCGCAGCATGTTGATGCCGTTTACAAAAGCCTCCACCCCGTGGAGGGCGCTGCGCCCGTTCCACGGATCATAGGCTGCGTGAGCCGTCTTCCCCTTGAACTCGACGATGAAATCGACGAGGGCTTGCGAGCTGTCCGTGCCTGCCTCGGTATCCTCGTCGGGATGCCACGCGAGGCAGACGTCCAGATCCTTGAAGAGGCCTTCGCGGACCATGTAGACCTTGCCGCCGATCGCCTCCTCGGCCGGAGTGCCGTAGAAGCGGATCGTTCCCTTGAGCTTCCCCGCAGCGATGAGATTCTTGACTGCCACAGACGCACCCAGGCTGGCGGCGCCGAAGAGATTGTGCCCGCAGCCATGACCGGGCGCGCCGGCTACCAGGGGTTCCTTTGCGGGCTGAGCTTTCTGCGAAATTCCGGGCAGGGCATCATACTCGCCGAGTATCCCGATGATCGGGCGCCCGCTGCCGTAGGACGCTACGAAGGCGGTCGGCATTCCGGCGACACCCCGCTGAACGGAGAAGCCGTTCTTCTCGGCGTAGGCCGCCAGCGTCTCCGCCGAACGGTTCTCGCGCAGCGCAGTCTCAGCGAAAGACCAGATTTCGTCACTCAGGCGAATCAGATCGTCTTTCAGACTGTCGACGCCGGCTACCGCCTGGGTTTTGAGCGCGGGGTCAGTCCGGGCGTTCAGCTGAAGTGGAAATGCCAGGAACACAGCCGAAACCAAGAGGCATGCTGCAGTGAGCTGTCGCATTCTTCCTCCACGCCAAGAATTGAAGCGTAGAGAGTAACGGAAATTAAGCCCGGCGTGTACCGGATTCATTTAGAAGGCGAGCGGCTGCGGAGAACCGGCGCAGGCCGCAGCGCGAGTGAGCGCGTTCCGCCGGGGCACGCGAGTCTCCGGGCCGGCGCTTGCCGCGCCTATTCCGGCTGTGACTGAGCCTGCCGCCTTCGCTCCTGCTCTTTCATGAAGGTGGCAATCAGAACCGCTTCGTTGAGGTCATCCTGGCTGATCAGCCCGAGATATTTCTCCCCTTCGTAGACGGCTGCGACCCTTGCTCCGTTTTCCATCATCGCGCGCCGGACCTCGTCCAGGTGCATCGAAGCCTGAAACTGCGGCACCTCTCTGCGCATGATGCCGGTCACATAGACGTCCTCAGTCTCTGTTACCAGGGTCTTCAGAACATCCTCTCTGGTAACCACCCCGAGCAGTGAACTTCCCTGCATCACCGCGAAATCCGGCTGATAGCTTGTCAGGAGGAAGTGCACGACCTCGCTGACCTGGTCGCCAGGGCTGATGGTCAGGGCGTGCTTGTTGTAAGCGTCTCCCAACTTGAAGGTAGTGAGCACGGTACGGGCCCGCTCTTCAGTCCATTCCTGACCTGCCCCCAGATAGATGAAGAGTGCTATCAAGGCGAGGAGGAAGTGCCCGCTCAAGACTGCGTAGAGGCCGAAGGCGAACGCAAGCAGCTGGCCGAAGGCGGATGCGATCCGGGTTGCCTTCGTGAAACCGACAAACATCCAAAGGATCGCCCTCAACGCCCGCCCGCCGTCCATCGGGAAAGCAGGCACCAGGTTGAAGAGCGCCAGGGTCACGTTGGCCGCGAGCAGCCAGCCCAGCAACACCGAAGGCGACGGCGAGAGCGGCTGGCCGCTCACCAGACCCTTTGCGTTCAGGCTGCTGAGAGTGCCCGATGCACCGGCTGCAGCAACCAGGACTCCCGCGATGATCACGTTTACCAGCGGCCCTGAAATCGAGAGCAGGAGTTCGTGCAGGGGCTTCTGGGGATTCTTCTCCATCCTGGAGACGCCGCCAATCGGCAGCAGGACGATTTCGCTCACCGGGAGGCCGAAATACTTGGCCACAAGACTGTGGCCGAGTTCGTGCAGAACTACGCAGAAGAAGAGCAGGGCCATGAGCAGGATGCCGAAGAAAGAGCCCATCAAGCCGTTCGGGCCTCCCCACTGGATTGCTCCCAGCAGGAGGATGAGGAAGAATGTGGCATGAATCTTGATTTCGATTCCGGCAACGCGAGCAATTGTGAACGACCATCTCATGCCGCACCTCCGAAATTTCAAATTCAGGGTCTGACCCTGAAATTCCAATTTTTCAATTATACGCGGAAGTTTGGGCAGGTCGTCTGTCAGGAATGAGCCCGGAGCAAGGATTCGACCCTGGCTATCTCCGCTTCCGTCGTCTGACGAAGGGAGCACCCGTAGGATAGAACTCGATCGAGGAGGATGGCCTGCCCTCGATGAAATCTATGCGGCCGCCGCGCACCCGACCAGCATGCCGCAGGTCCAGCAGCAGTTGCGGGGACATACAGTGCGATGAATAACTATCTCATTCATGGCAAGGAGCCTTTAGGGAGGAAGCGGGCGCACTTCGCGAAAGCGCGCGACGCCCTTGCCGGCGGCGCGGATTCCGCTCCGCTGCCGGGCACGAAGATGCGACGGTCGATTCCATCGAGTCCGTCACTGCGGCGGAGTGGAGATCGCAGGGCTATCTTCGATCAGTTTTCGAACCAGGCCGGCAAGTTCCGCGAACCTGGCCTCATCGAACTGCCCGCTGTGAGTCCAACGGACCACGCCTTTCGAATCAATCAGGATGAGGTAAGCGTCGTCTCCGTTCTTGAAACCCAACCGCTTCTTCCAGGGATCGCCCCCCCCGTACACCGTTATGACGTTTTCGTGCAATTCTTTGGGCGTGCCCTTCCGCATGCCGCTGTCGATGAACCAGCGACCCAGCCGGGCCATGCCGCCGATCATCGGGATCTCATAGAACGTGATTCCATGAGCGGTTCCGAATTCCTTCCGGAAACGTCCCGTCCAATCCTCAACGGCGAAGCGGGAGTCGTACGTGAATCCCAAGGCCAGGAGGGCGATCCTGGCCGAGGCCGCTTGGGGGAGAACCGCCTTGCGGCCGGTCAGGTACTCCCCGGACAACGACGGGAGCGGCATGCCTGGCGTGAGCATCTCCACCTTGTTCCCTCCTTGGAAAGCGGCCGCAGAAGACGGAGAAACGAGAAAAACGGCGGTCATGATCAGAACCGCCGGTTTCGACAGCATCTTTATTGACTGCGGGAGGCACAGGATCATCATCTTGGTCATTTCGCTTCAGACGTGGTTGCGCAGCGCCAGTTCCTTGGGATGCAGATTAAGGTAGATCTGGCCCTCCAGATAAGGCTCGCCGAAACGCCGGACGTAGTGTTTCAGGAGCGTCACAGGGACGATCAGGGGCAGGTAGCCTTTGCGGTAGTCCTCGATATAGTCGAGGAGTTCCCGGCGGGAGGCCTCGTCCAGCTGCTTCTTGAAATAGCCGGCCATGTGCTGCAGGACGTTTGCCTGTCTTCCCCGCGTTGCGAGGATCTTCAGGGCAGCCATGAACTCTATCTGGTAGCGCCGCTTCAGCTCCTGCCTCGCAACTCCCCTGGCTCCGGCGACCAGCCGCCCGAGCTCTTTGAAGGCTTTGGGAGAGTGAGCAAGCAGGACCAGCTTATGGGCCGTATGGAACGAGACGAGGTCTTTGAGGGTCCAGCGTGTCTCCCAGAGCGTACGCAGGCGGCGGTAAGCGAACACTCGCTCGATCCAGTTCTCCCGGAGGTGTGGGTCGGACAGCCGACCTTCTTCTTCAATGGGCAGGTCGGGGTAATATTCGAGCAGCTCCCGTGCGAAGAATCCGGTGCCGTTCCTCGCAGGCATTCCGCTGGGGGCATACACGCGGACGCGCAGCATCCCGCAGCTTGGCGAATCGCTCTTGAGGATGTAACCGCCCAGATCCTCCTTCGCCAGCTGGCGAACTCGGGCCCTGGCGTAATCGCGCATCTCTTCGGTAAGGTCGCGGCCGCTCTTCTGCATCACCAAGCCGATCCCTCCGTCAATCTGCACCAGCCGAATGGTCTCGCGCGGCACCCCCAGCCCCAGCTCGACCTCGGGGCAGACTGGAACCCACTCGAAGTATTGCCCGAGAGTGTTCGTGAGAAAACGATCGTGCTTGTGCCCGCCGTCGAAGCGAACCTGCTCACCCAGAAGGCAGGATGAGATCCCGATGCGGATCGCAGGGCCGGAGGCTGTCAGAGTCGGAGAGTGATTTGTCACGGTCGCCTCAAGATCTAGCACAGTGTCAGGCGGCGCGAATCATCCGGCTGCAACGCAACTTCGATGAGGGCACAGACCTGCCTCACAAGGCGGGCCGGAAGAATCGCTTGCCGCACCACGGTAGTCTAACCGACTCGATCCGAATTCGGAACCATCCTCGAGGCGATTCTCAGTGAATCGCGTCGTAAAGGACGTCTGCGATCAGCCTGCTCTTCTCGTTCATGAGGATCACGTTAGTGCCCACCATCACGCGCTGGTACCCGGCGGGAAGAGGAGGCAACTGATGCCCGAGCGCCGCTGGGAGCGGCTGCACCTTCTTCTGGAGGCCGGGGGGCAGCGTCCCGTTTTTCACCAGCTGCTTCTGGAGACCCGGCGGCAACTGCTCACGCTTCGCGAGGCCCGGCGGAAGCCCTGCAAGGTTACTGTGAAACCATCCGGTGATCAGCTCGCGGTCGGCCTTCGTGATCGAGACACTTGCAGCGGCAGCGCTGCCGTCCTTGCCCTGAGCGGCAACCGTCTCCTTCTCTTTCTCCGGGCCCTTACACTTTCCCTTCTGTGTGGCCCCGAATCCGCCAGCCGCAGCAATCAGGGCTGCGGCCAATAGCATCATCCAAA
>JAFNAH010000372.1 GCA_017860075.1 Acidobacteriota bacterium
AGATCGCGCCTGGCCGAGAGTTCTGCCGCGCCCGAGAGCCCCTTCGCGAGCGCCCGTTCACCCAGCTCGAGCGCGAGTTCCGGCTCGCCCCTGAGACGCAGCAGCCTCGACATCCCGAACAGCTGATCACAGTCGCAGTCCGTTTCGGCCGTCTCCTCGATCAGGCGTGCAATGTGCAGGGCGAGCACCGCCATCCCCCGGAGATCCTTCGCGTTGTGATCGAACACTTCCACGAGAGGTTCCGGGGGGCCGCCTCGGAGAAACGCGAAGTAACGGCCCGGTATCGTCTCCGACGGAATGTCCGGGCCGCGATCCAGGCTCAGGATGTGCCGCTCGATCTCGCCCAGTGCCACCGATCCCAGGCGTGTTTTCCAGATGACACGCGCCGGGTGGAGGAGGTCGAGGTGAGCCTCGGGCAGGGGCATGTTTCCCAGGCGCGTCATGCGGAAACGCGTCTCGAGCAGCGGGCAGTCGAAACTCTTGCCGTTGTAGGTCACGAAAACCGGCCTGCCGGCCAGCCGCCCGGTGAGGTCAAGCAGCATCGACGCTTCCTGGCTGTGGTCGGGCATGAAGTACTGCTCGATCGCAAGCCCTTCGTCATCCCACCAGGCGATTCCCACGAGAAAAGCATACGTGCCGGTTCCGCCCGCAAGCCCGGTTGTCTCCGTGTCGAGGAAGATCCAATTGCGCGGGTCTGCAGTGAGTTCAGTCCCGCCCGGAAAGAGCAGGCGATGGGCGCGGGGACCGACCGGACTGGCGGTCGGATCCGGGAACCGCCGCCTGACGACCAGGTGCCGCCCCCGGTCTGTCCGGCGAGGCTCTGCCCCGAGAAGTCGTGTGATGCGGTCCGCAGCTTCGGCGCCGGCTCCGGAGATCTGCGGCGCCCGGCCCGGGGCGTTTCCCGCAGGCCGCAGTGAGATCAGCCGGGAATACTTGTCCGTTCCTGTGCTCATTTACCTTCGGGATCGGTGGCCCCCTTCTCATCGTGCGCCAACCGGTCGAGGATTGCCAGAGCCGCTTCCTTGGCCCTCTGACCGGTCTCTCCCGCCGGGCCCACACACGACGGGCAGCCCTTTTCACACGGGCAGCCGAGAATGAGCTCCCTGGTCTTCGACACGAGCAGATCGTGAATGCGGAAGAGCGGCTCACTCAGGCCGATTCCTCCCGGATAGGAATCGTACAAGTAGAGCGTCGGCTCGAAGTATTCCTCGTTTCGGGGATCCCGGCCGGGCTCAGGAGGGAAAGCGTCGCCGGCCGCGAGATCCTCGGAATGTGCTCCTCCCTCTCCGATCGTCGCGCCCAGATCCATGCGGTCGCACATCAGAAGAAGGCTTGCGATGGATTCCAGGGCATACAGGAGGCCGAAAATCCCGTCCTGCCGATCCGGAACCGGGAAGGGGAGTGAGGTCAAGAGTTCTCTCCTCAGCGTGATCCAGTAGGAGGTGGTGTGCATTTCGTTCTCGGGCAGTTCCAGCTTGCCCGAACCGACGTTTTCGAGCGTGAAGAACTTGATCTTCTTGAAGCCGACGACCTGCGAACGCACCAGGACGTCGCCGTGGGCGCGGACCGCGGGGCCGGGCGCAGATCCGCTGTCGGCAACCTCGAGCTTGCGAATCTGCGTGTATCGTATCGCCTGGGTGAAGTAGTCGACATCCACACGTCGGACGTAGGCCTTTCGCTCGTCGAAATCGAGCCGCTCGACGTGGTATTGCTGGCCGCCATGGATATATATCGCCTTCGGGTGCACCGTGGTCAGCGCCGAAGAGAAATCCACTTCGCCGATTACCTTCGGGCCCTCGGTTTCGTCGATGATCACGAAATTGTCCGAGGTCACGGTCCGGAGGCTGATCGTGTCGGCCGGGTAGGCCTCCTGGGTCCAGTACCAGAAATCGCCGCTGCGGTGGAGGAAGCCCGCTTCGGCCAGCCGCTCGCAGACTTCGGGAACTTCGGCGCCGCCGAAGGCCTCCTCCCCGAGCGGCAGCTCGAAAGCGGCGCACTTGAGGTGGTTGACCAGGATCTCCGGGTTGTCGGGCTGGATGTATGCGTGTTCCGGGGAGCCGGAGAAGAAGTAGTCCGGGTTCTTCACGATGTACTGGTCCAGAGGCCTGGACGATGCGACGAGAAGCGCGCAGGAAGTCCCTTTACGCCGCCCGGCCCTGCCGGCGCGCTGGAGCGTGGATGCGATCGTGCCCGGGTATCCGGCCATGATTGAGACATCGAGCGACCCTATGTCGATGCCGAGCTCGAGGGCGTTTGTGGCCACTACTCCGCGGATCAGGCCGCTGCGCAGGTCCCGCTCGATCTCCCTCCGTTCCAGCGGCAGGTAGCCGCCCCTGTAGCCGCGGATCGTTTCGGGCGCACCCGGCGCTCTCGGATTCGCCTGCTTCAGGTAGGTCAGCAGTACCTCCGTGTGGAGGCGGCTGTTGGCGAAGACAATCGTCTGGAACCCCCGCTTGAGAAACTCCTGGGCAAGTCTCGCGGACTCGTTGATGTAGCTCCGGCGGATGCCGAGGAAGCGATTCACTACGGGCGGGTTGTAGAAGATCAGGTATTTTTCCGCCGCAGGCGCCCCGTTCCGGTCGATTACCTCGACTTCCTCTTCCGTAAGCCGCTGCGCGAGGTCGCCGGGATTTGCGATCGTTGCCGAGCAGCAGATAAACCGGGGATTGCGGCCGTAGAAGCGCGCGATCCTCTTGAGGCGCCTGAGCACGTTCGCCAGGTGGCTCCCGAACACGCCGCGATACATGTGAAGCTCGTCGATCACGATGTAACTCAGGTTTTCGAAAAGGCGCGTCCACCGAGTGTGGTGAGGAAGGATGCCGGTGTGCAGCATGTCCGGGTTCGTGAGGACGATGTGTCCCTGCTGCCGGATCGACCGCCGCGCGTCAGAAGGGGTATCGCCGTCGTAGGTAAAGACGCCGAAGGTGTCTCCCAGCCGCCTGCCCAGATCCTGCAGCTCGTCGAGCTGGTCCTGTGCCAGGGCCTTGGTAGGGAATATATACAGGGCCCGAACCTCGGGATCCCGGGCTATGGCATCGAGTATCGGCAGGTTGTAGCAAAGCGTCTTGCCGGAGGCGGTCGGCGTGACGATGACAACGTTCTTTCCCGCGTGGATACGTTCTGCCGCGTCCGCCTGATGGGAATAGAGCTCCGTGACGCCCTTGGCACGGTAGGCCTCGACAACGTCGCTTCGAACCCACTCCGGCACGGCGCTCCAGACCGCTTCCCTGGCCGGCAGGTGTCGGACGGCCGTCACCACTTCCTCCGCCCTCGGAAGACTGCTCAGGCTGCGGACGATTTCACCTACTTCCGGGTGCTTACCC
>JAFNAH010000373.1 GCA_017860075.1 Acidobacteriota bacterium
GGTTTTCCATCGTGTCGAACCGGGAAACAATCCGGAAACTCTCCGACGAGAGCAAGAAGAATCTCCTCCTGGATCTGGAAGCCGACCCGTCCTCGCCGCTTCAGCGCTACGGGGACATTCTCCGTGACCCCCGGTTCAACGTCTTCTACAATGCGCCCTGCGTCGTATACATCTGCGGCCCGTCGGGGCTGGGAAGCCTGGATGCGGACTGCTCGCTGGCCGCCTGCTATTTCATGTTTGCCGCCGCTGCGAGGAACCTGGGCACCTGCTGGATCGGTCTGGGGGCGCACCTGCGGGACGCCGCTCTCCTGAACGATCTGGGGATCGCGGGGGATCTGCAGATCGTGGCCCCGATCGTCCTGGGCTATCCGAAGGAAATCCCCGAACCGCCGGACAGGAACGACCCGGTCATCCTGAGCGACCTGAAATAGGATCGAGGTCCGAGGAACGAGGACCGAAGTACAGCAAGAAAACCTCGAACCCCGCGCCTCGATCCTCGAGCCTTGCAACCGGCCATTCCTGAACCGTCACCCTCTCCCCACAGTCCCGCCGTTGCCTGAACGCTGCCCGGTAGCGGAGAGATAAAGTGCTTGACGGGACCTTTCGTTTTCCTTTATCGTTCCGTTGATCGGACAGCGGGCTTCCATGACGTCGAACCCCGTCCGCCCGAGAACCGATTGGAGAACATCGCTCATAAGCATGGTGCACCTCAAGAGAAGTATTCTACTGCTTGCGGCCATCCTGGCGATTCAGCTTTTACAGCCCGATGACCTGTTCGCCGCGTCCAGAAAGGCGAAACCAAAGCCGAAGGCCAAGGCCAAGGTCGGAATCACGGCAAAGTCCGTCCTGGTCATGAACATGAGCACCGGCGAGATCCTCTACTCGAAAAACCCCGACGAACCCATCGCGCCGGCATCGCTCACGAAGATCCTGAGCCTGTACCTGATCTACGAGGCCCTCGGCGAGGGGAGGGTTCGGAAATCGGATGTCGTGCACGTCAGCTCAACCGTCAGCCAGGTGAACGGTTCCCGCATGCGGATCCGCCCGGGATCGCAGATCCCGCTGGGGGATCTGATGAAGGGGATGGCCATCACGTCGGCCAACGATGCCTCGGTAGCGGCGGCCGAATACGTCGGCGGCGATGTGGACGAATTCGTCAGGAGAATGAACGTGAAAGCCGTCGAACTGGGCATGACCGGCAGCCACTTCAGCAATCCGAGCGGGCTGCGGGAAGAAGGCCAGGTAACGACGGCGAGGGACATCCTGACCCTTTCCTGCGCTTACATCAACCGCTTTCCCCAGTCGCTGGAGATGCATTCCCAACCCGTCTTCGAGTACGGCCGGAGAGTCCGCAGCAACACGAATCACCTGCTCGAGACGAATCATTACGTCGACGGCCTGAAGACGGGGCATGTGGCGGGTTCGGGGTATCACCTCGTCGTAACGGCGAGAAAGGACAACACGCGCATCGTGGTGGTCGTGCTGGGGTCGAGCAGTTCCGGGGCCCGCTTTCGCGAAGCCCGAAGCCTGCTCGAGCGGGGATTCAAGGCGGTGCAGGCGCCCGCCCCGGCGAATCGCATGGCCGGCGATCCGGTGATGCGGACGGGATCGGGGACGGAGTCGGGCCGGATAGGGAGAGGAGGATCCTGGGATTCATGAAGAAAACAACGGCGGGGCTCGTCACCGTGGTTTTTGTGCTGCTGGGGTTCCTGTTTGTGCTGACGGCACAGGCCCAGGTGGGAAGTTCGTCCAAGGACCGTGCGAGGCCCATCGGCCCCACGGCTCCCGGCATGAAGGGGCCGCAGGATCAGCAGGAGGAGAGGCAGATCCAGCGCAATGCGTGGCTTCAGGGTGACGAGCAGCAGCACGAACAGCTCGAGGGATGCTACCGTCTGTCGGCAACGCTCGCACAGCATTCGCGCGACATTCGGAAGATCCTGCTCGCAACCGATGTCAAATGGAAGGAAGTTGCCGCCCATTACGAGGACCTGAATCGCGGGGTCGAGCTTCTCACGGAAAAGCACGAGATGTTTGCCCTCGGGCTCAACAACGGGCAGCGATCGTGGTGGGAGAGTCCGCTGCGGGAGATCATGTCGCTTCGACTTCAGCTCCACGAACAGATGACGTCGATCGGTCGCGAACTCAACGGGGAGAGGCCGCAGAAACTTCCGATGGTGAAGGCATTCACCGATCTGGATAACCAGTTCCGCAAGTGGAACCGGTATTACGGGCAGATCGGCGCCGACATGAACATGACGGACCTGGAGCAGCGATCGGCTCCAGGCAAGATCAGGGGGCTTCCGGGTGCTCAAAATCCTGGACGGTGAATCGACGATCCGACGCTGCCAGCGCCAGCTCATCCGGGCGCTGCGGCCCTTTGTGACGGACCGGATTGCCGTGAAGATCGGTCACCCCGGCGAGAGCATCCGGGCAAAGATCTTCTGGGCCGGCGGGCCCGGCATCTGGTTTCACACCCGGACCGTCGCAGGAGACCGTTACGGGAATGCCTTCGGGCTCGGCAGGCCCGCAAACGGCGGAGCCGTTTCCAGCACGATCGAGATCAATGTGCCGACGGGCAGCCTCGACCGCAAGATCGGCGGCGCCTTTGCCCAGGATGATGCGGGGAGGGTGTTCCTCATCCACCGGGGCAAGATCGGAGGCAGGCGCGGGGTCGGGAAATCCCTCTTCGAGGCTCATTACCGGGGTGTCTGGAGCGAGGTCGAGGACGGCGATACCCGCAGCGCCGTCGTGGTGATCGGAGAGGTGCAGTCCCCGCTCTTCATCCGTCAGCTGGCGCAATTCGTCCGAAAGGTCGACGCCATCAAGGACCTGGGAGCCGACGACGATCCGCAGGCAAGAATCTTTTTCGACGATGAGCGTTTTCGCGAGGAGTTCATCGGCGGCCGGTATGTCCCTGAGAGGCTGGATTACGCCGCGGAATGCGGTCGTGACCTTGCCGTGCTCGATCTGGCACACCGGCTCAAGGAAATGGGAGCCCGCGTGGGAAGCGGACCCGGCGGAGAGATCTTCACCCGCGATCCGGCCGGGCAGACCTCCGCGGTTTTCGAGGTTGTCACGGGGGCGCCGGCGGACCTGGAGCAGGGCGTGGCAAGGCTTCTGCTCAGGAGTGTCAGTCTGCCGCAGGAGCCCCGGCGGGTTCTCGTCATTCCGGGAGAGTGCGAACGCGGGCAGCAAGAGCTGCTTCTGAAACTTGGAATCCATGCCATTCCCTACACGTGGGAAAAGGGGACCGCCGTGTTTGCCGGCCTGGAGGAGCATCTGGGCGAGTCAAACCAGTGAAGAAGTGGCTGGTG
>JAFNAH010000374.1 GCA_017860075.1 Acidobacteriota bacterium
AGGCGCGAGGGGCGCAAGGTTTATTACCGGCTGACGCACCCTGAGATTCATGAAGCCTGCACGATCATGCGCAACATTATGATCCGTCGCATCCGGAGAGAAGAACAGCTGGCGTTCTCCGCCGCCTCTTCGAGGAAGCGATAGCGCCCGGAACTTAACCGTTTCCATTCGCAAATACTATGAGACTACTATCCGCCAGTATCCTCACCATTGCCCTGTGGGCCGGCCCCTGGCCCGCCGGTGTCTCGGCCCAGCCCTCTCAGCCGCTCAGTCTGCACGACGCGGTCGGCAAGGCCCTGGCCAACAATCCCGAACTGGCCCAGGAACAACCGGGGCTGGAAGCGGCCCGGCTGGAGGCACGTGCCTCGCGCGCCGGGTACTACCCCCGGGTCGATTTCGAGCAGGCCTACACGGGCGGCAACAACCCGGTCTACGTTTTCGGAACCCTGCTGACTCAGAGGGCCTTCACCGAGGCCAATTTCAACATCTCGTCCCTGAACAGCCCGGCCGCGATCGACAACCTCCAGACCCGTGTCACGGTGCAGCAGAACATCTGGGATTTCGGCAGGACACGCAGCCAGGCAGATGCGATGAAGCTGGGGGTCGAGGTTGCGGATCGCAGCTACGAAGATCACCGGCGTCAGGTCATCCTCAGCGCGCTCGATGCCTACTATTCCCTTTCCCTTGCCCGCGATGCGGCCGAGTCGGCACGCGTCGCGCTGGAGTCCGCTGAGGCTATCGAGAAGCAGGCAGGCGCCCGGGTGGAGAGCGGCCTGGCAACCGAGGCCGACCTTCTGCGGAGCCGATCCTACGCGGCGGGCGCCCGGCAACACCTGATCGAAGCGCGCGGCCGGATCGACCTCGCCAAGGCGAACCTCAACAGGATTATGGGCGACCCCCTGGACGCCGAACCGGGCGAAACTGCCCCGCTCAAGCCGGCCACTCTCGTTCTCCAGCCGGAGGAAACCCTGCTTGCCGGCTTCCGGGACAAACGCGCGGACTACCAGCGCCTCCTCGCGGAGCTGCGCCAGGCTGAGATAGAGGTTGGCGCCAGGAAGACAGCCTTCCTTCCCACCCTCGGCGCATACGGCACCTGGGAGGCCGACAATCCGTCTTTCGCGAACGCCGGCGGCACGAACTGGATCGCGGCCCTGAGCCTGCGATGGAACATCTACGCCGGCGGTGCCGACGATGCGCGGCTGCAGGCGTCCCGCCAGCGGCTGGAGCAGAAGCGGCGCCAGATCACCGCCATGGAATCGGCCATGGCGCTGGATATCCGCCGCGCCATGATCCAGTGCAGGTCGATGGAACAGCAGGTGGAGGTCAGACTGGCCGCCGAAGCCCAGATCCAGGAAAGCCTGCGCATCCTCCGGAACCGCTACGAAGCCGGGCTTTCGACCATGACCGATCTCCTGGCTGCCGAAACAGAACGCTCAGCTGCCCACACGGCACTTGCAGAGGCTGTATACAGGCATCGCCTGAGTTACGCGCAACTCGAATACGCAGCCGGCGCACTCAGTGAATCGTCACAGGCTGTCAATCCCTGAAGGTGATACAACCATGCACACAAGATCCCTGGCGTTGACGGCGATGTTCGCCGCACTCATCCTGACTACGGCCTGCGGGGAGAAACCGGCGGTCCACTCTACGGCAACCCCGGTACAGGCTCGTGCCATCACGGCAAACATGGAGCCTGTCCCCTCCGAGCTGGAGGTGCCCGGCTCAGTACAGCCTCGCGACCGCATCGTTCTTTCCTCCCAGATCAACGGGTTCGTGCGAAGCGTGCTCGTGCAGCCGGGCGACGTGGTCGCGGCCGGCAAGGTCCTGGCCACCCTCGATGCACGCGACGCCGACAGTCAGAAAGCAGCCGCTCAGGCCGGCATTACCGAGGCTCAGCAAGCGCTCGCCGAGGCGCGGCAGGGAGAGCAGATCGCCGTCAGCCAGCGAGATGCGGCGCGTGCCAACGCCCGGCTGGCTGAAGGCACCTTCGACCGCTATAAGAAGCTGTACGAGTCACACTCGGCCACACCCCAGGAGCTGGACGAGGTCCGCGCCCGCCGCGACGCCGCGGCAGCCGAGCTTGCGGCCCGCGAGACGGCCGCCGCAGCGGCGAACTCCCGCATCGCGCAAATAGAGGCTCGCATTACCCAGGCAAACGCCGGACTGCAGCGTGCCGAGGTGCTCGTCGGTTGGACCGTAATTAAAGCGCCTGCCCGCGGCAGGGTTGTCGAGCGTCCCGTCGATCCGGGAAGCGCAATATTCCCGGGCACACCGATCCTCATCCTCGAGTCGCTGACTGCCCCACAGGTGGTTGCCGACATACCCTCCACGCAGGCGGATTGGATCAAGGCCGGTCTCGAGGTTCGCGTCTCCGCCGGATCGGAAACCCCGGTCCGCGGGCGTGTTACCGAACTCGTGCCCCTCTCCAGCCCCGGCACTCATACCGTCAGGTTCAAAGTGGATCTGCCGGCGAATTCGGCAGCCCGTTCGGGCAGCTTCGCCCGTGTCCTGATCCCGACGGGAGAACGGCAGACGCTGCTGCTGCCGCGTTCAGCCATCCGGGAAAGCGGCCAGCTGACGGGCGTTTTCGTCGTCGACAGCGGATCGAAAGCCCGGTTCCGGCTGGTGAAGATCGCACCTTTCGACTCGGCGCGCGTTGAGGTGCTGGCCGGCATCGAACCCGGTGAGCGCGTGATAGCAGAACCCGCTGTTCAGATCGAGGATGGCGTTCCTGTGGAGATCCGGTCATGAGCACACCACAAGTCGCCGGGAAGCTGGCGCATGCGTTCATCAATTCCAAGCTCACGCCGCTGATCCTGATCGCTTCGATCGCCATGGGAGCGGCGGCCGTTGTCCTTCTCCCTCGCGAGGAGGAACCGCAGATCATCGTCCCGATGATCGACATCTTCGTGGCCATGCCGGGCGCCTCCGCAAAGGAGGTCGAGACGCGCGTTACCAAACCGATGGAGCGCTTGCTGTGGGAAATACCCGGTGTCGAGTACATCTACAGCACTTCGAGCCCCGGGATGTCGATGGCGATAGTCCGGTTCTACGTCGGGGAAGACGAAGAAAAAAGCATCGTCCGTCTCAACCAGAAGATGTTCGCCAACTTCGATCTGATCCCCCCGGGAACCTCGCAACCCCTCATCAAGCCGCGTTCCATCGACGACGTTCCCTTCATGGCGCTCACGCTCTGGAGCACGGAGATGGACGGCTACCAGATCCGCCGGGCCGCGGCCGAGTTGCGCAACAAACTGCAGGAGATCCCGGACATCTCCGCCACGGAGATCATCGGCGGGCAGCGTCGCGAGCT
>JAFNAH010000375.1 GCA_017860075.1 Acidobacteriota bacterium
AGGTTCGTGCCAGGCCTCGCGGGTGAAGCGGATCACCTCTGCGTCTCTGCGATAGCAGCGACCTTCGATCTGAGATACTCGCAATTCATCCTGGCTATGTGTGTTACGGAGATCCTCTTCGGGCACTCTGCCTCGCAGGCGTAGGTATTGGAGCAGGCGCCGAATCCTTCCGCATCCATCTGCGCTACCATCTTCTGCACTCTCGTCTCGCGCTCCGGGTCTCCCTGCGGCAACAGCGCCAGATGGGAAACCTTCGCGGCAACGAAGAGTGAGGCCGATGCGTTCTTGCACGCGGCCACGCAGGCCCCGCAACCTATGCAGGCCGCGGCCTCGAAGGCTTCTTCCGCGACCGGCTTGGGGATCAGGATCGCGTTGCCGTCGGGTGCACCGCCCGTTTTGACCGAGACGTACCCTCCTGCCTGTATGATCCGGTCCAGCGCCGACCGATCGACGACCAGGTCCTTTAGGATCGGGAAAGCCTTTGCACGCCAGGGCTCGATGACAATCTCGTCACCGTCGCGGAAGCTCCTCATGTGCAGCTGGCAGGCGGCAACCCCGCGCAGCGGGCCGTGGGCGCGGCCGTTGATGTAGAGGCTGCAGGAGCCGCAAATCCCCTCGCGGCAGTCATGGTCGAACGCGACTGTGTCCTCTCCCCGGGACGCCAGCTGCAGGTTCAGCAAGTCCAGCATTTCCAGGAATGACATGTCGGGGGTGACATTTTCGAGCGCATGTGCAGCGAATCGCCCCTTGCCGTCTCCGTGCTTCTGTCGCCAGATCTTCAGGGTTACTCTCATGATTCCCGGCTCCTCACTTGTAGCTCCGCTGGGAGGGTTTCACGTATTCGAAAGTGAGCGGCTCTTTGTGTAATTCCGCCGGTTCGCCGACGCCCTTAAACTCCCAGGCTGCTGCATAGGAGAACTTGTCGTCGTTGCGCAGGGCCTCGTTTTCCGCGGTCTGGTACTCCTCGCGGAAGTGGCCGCCACAGGACTCCTCACGGTGCAGCGCATCCCGCACCATCAGCTCGCCCAGTTCGAGGAAGTCCGCCAGTCGATGCGCCTTTTCCAGTTCCTGGTTGAAATCGTCCGGCTTCCCCGGGACGATGGCTTCGCGCCAGAACTCCTCCCGCATCTCCGGTATCCGTTCCAGCGCTGCCTTCAGCCCTGACTCGCTGCGCCCCATGCCGCAATACTCCCACATCACTCTGCCGAAGGCCTTGTGTATCTCGTCGACAGGCTTCCGGCCGCGGATGGACATCAGGCGATCCGTCATCGCCGTCGCTCCCCGTTCCGCGTCCTTGAAGGCAGCGTGAGAGGTGTCGACGGGCTTCCTCCCGGTACCCGCGAGGTAGTCGCCGATCGTGTACGGGATGATGAAGTAGCCGTCGGCGAGACCCTGCATCAGGGCGCTTGCCCCGAGCCGGTTCGCCCCGTGGTCGGAGAAATTGGCTTCGCCGATCACGTACAGCCCCGGGATGTTGCTCATCAGGTTGTAGTCGACCCAGAGCCCGCCCATCGTGTAGTGGGCCGCCGGGTAAATCCGCATCGGGGCCTCGTAGGCGTTCTCCCCGGTGATCTGCTGGTACATGTCGAAGAGGTTGCCGTACTTTTCGGCCACCCATTCTTTGCCATTTCGTTCAATTGTCTCGGTGAAGTCCAGGTAGACCGCAAGTTTCGTGGCCCCCACGCCGTAACCCTTGTCGCACATCTCCTTGGCACGTCTCGACGCGACATCCCTGGGGACGAGATTCCCGAACGACGGGTACAGCCTTTCGAGGTAGTAATCCCGCTCATCCTCCGGGATCCCGTTGGGGGGCCGCATGTCTCCTGCGGTCTTCGGCACCCAGATGCGCCCGTCGTTCCGCAGGCTCTCACTCATGAGCGTGAGTTTGGACTGGTGATCGCTCGACAGCGGGATGCAGGTTGGATGGATCTGCGTGAAACAGGGGTTGGCGAACAGCGCACCGCGCTTGTGGGCGCGCCAGATCGCGGTCGCATTGCACATCTTCGCGTTCGTGGAGAGGAAGAACACGTTGCTGTAGCCACCCGTGGCGAGGATCACCGCGTCTGCCGCGTGAGACTCGATCCTTCCCGTGACAAGGTCTCGAGCGACGATCCCGCGCGCCTGGCCCTCGATGAGCACAAGGTCAAGCATCTCTCTGCGCGGCCAGTACTGCACGGTGCATTCAGCGATCTGCCGGCTGAGCGCCTGGTAGGCTCCCAACAGCAACTGCTGGCCAGTCTGCCCGCGCGCGTAGAATGTGCGCGACACCTGGGCACCTCCGAAAGACCGGTTGTCCAGCATGCCCGCATAGTCGCGGGCGAAGGGTACTCCCTGCGCAACGCACTGGTCGATGATGTTGTTGCTGATCTCCGCAAGCCGGTAGACGTTTGCCTCCCTTGACCGGTAGTCGCCTCCTTTGACCGTGTCATAGAACAACCGATAGATGCTGTCGCCGTCGTTGGGGTAGTTCTTGGGAGCGTTGATCCCCCCCTGGGCGGCGATGCTGTGCGCCCGGCGGGGTGATTCGTGGTAGCAGATAGTGGTTACCCTGTAGCCGAGTTCTGCAAGCGAAGCCGCTGCGGACGAGCCCGCGAGCCCGGTCCCGACCACCAGGATATGGTGCCTGCGCTTGTTGGCCGGGTTGACCAGCTTGAGGTTGAACCGGTGGTTCTGCCAACGCTTCTCAATGGGGCCTTCGGGAATCTTCGCGTCGAGGATCATTTCAGTTGACTCCCTTGAGATGAAGCCACAGAAAGTAGAGCGGTATGGTGGCAAACCCGGCTGGGATGACGAGCCAGAAAAAGACGGCCACAGCATCGATCAGGAGGATTCGTTTGGGGGTAATGCCGAGGGTCTGGAAGGCGGATTGAAAGCCGTGCCGCAGGTGGTATCCGAGGAGGACCAGCGCGATCAGGTAGAAGGCGTCGTAGACAGGGCTCGCGAAGGCGCCCCGGACCAGTTGGTACATCGAAGGCTCCACCCCTGCCGCGAACCGCGTCGGGACAAGAAACGAACGGAGATGGACTACGAGAAAGATGAACGTGGCGCTGCCCGTCACAAACATGATCCGGGACGACAATTCGCTGTTCTCTCCCGGCCTGTTCATCGTATAGCGCACAGGGCGAGCGAGCCGGTTGCCGATCCATGTCTGCACCGCGAAAATGATGTGGATCAGAAAGGCCATCCCCAGAACGATCTCCATCGCGCGGATGACCGGATTCTTGGCCATGGCCCCCGAGTACTGATCGAAGGCCGCACCGCCGTCATTCTTGAAGAGCAGCAGGTTGCCGGAGAGATGCACGATGAGAAAAG
>JAFNAH010000376.1 GCA_017860075.1 Acidobacteriota bacterium
GTCTCCGGCGAGTGCAGGACTTGGAGAAAAAAGCCGATCTGCTGCCGAACCCATCGCATGGAGTGCCTCCTTCAAAGAGATGGCCCGACCCGGCCGGCGCCCCAATCGCCACGCTCAGGGCCGGCTCGCGTCAAGGCACCTTCAATGTGTCGGTAATGAGGACTTGATTTCAGAAGATCTTCTAAAGCACAGGTTCGATTGGCAGTTCCATATCTGCGCCGAGAGCAAGATAATGGTAAGCGGAATGGAAAACAGAGAGCACGCAGAACAGGACACGGAATTCTCCATCCCTTCCAACGAAGGGCGAGGTCGCCTGCGGGAAATCCCGCCGGCGGGCCGGGGAGCACCCCGCCTGGGCGAGTCTCTGCGGGCTCTGCGTCACCGCAACTTCCAGCTCTTCTTTTCAGGGCAGTTCATCTCCCTGATCGGGACGTGGATGCAGGGAGTGGCGCAATCGTGGCTTGTCTACCGGCTTACCGGCTCTTCCTTCCTGCTCGGCGCTGTCGGATTCGCCGGGCAGATCCAGGTCTTTCTACTTTCGTCCATAGGCGGGACCATCGCCGACAGGTACGACCGCCGCCGCGTAGTCATAGCGACACAGTCGGCATCGATGCTCCTGGCGTTCGCGCTGGCCGGGCTCACTCTGACGGGCTATGTCCGGATCTGGCACATCTTCGTCCTGGCTGCACTCCTGGGCGCGGTCAATGCTTTCGATATCCCTGCCCGCCAGTCGCTGATCGTCGAGATGGTAGGCAAGGCGGACCTCATAAACGCCATCGCGCTGAACTCCTCCATGTTCAACGGAGCCCGCATCGTGGGACCTGCCGTCGCGGGGATACTTGTGGCAAGTATCGGCGAAGGCTGGTGCTTCTTCTCCAACGCGGTGAGCTACATCGCCGTGATTGCCGGGCTCCTGCTCATGGACACCCGCACGCCGCCGCGACAGGCTTCCGAAGCTTCTCCCCTTGCCAGGATCCTTGAAGGCTTCCGCTATGTTCGCGCCACGACTCCTATCCGAGACCTGCTGCTTCTGCTTGGACTGGTGAGTCTGGTGGGCGTCCCCTACTCGGTCCTGATGCCGGTTTTTGCCGATCAGATCCTGCACGGCGGCGCCCGCGGGCTGGGAATTCTCATGGGCGCAGCAGGGGCCGGGGCACTCTGCGGGGCCCTGACTCTGGCCGTGCGCTCGAGGATACAGGGCCTCGGAAGGCTGGCGGGTTACTCGAGCGCCGGTTTCGCGGTAAGCCTGATCCTCTTCTCCATGTCCCGGTCGTTCTGGATCTCGGTATGCCTCCTTGTGCCGGCGGGCTTCTTCCTCATGGTTCAGACGGCTTCTTCAAACACCCTGATCCAGTCGATGGTGCCTGACGAACTCCGCGGCCGCATCATGGCCGTGTATTCCATGATGTTCATGGGCATGGCGCCCTTCGGATCGCTCTTCGCGGGCCTTCTCGCCGAGAGGTTGGGCGCTGAGAGAGCGAGCGCGCGAACTCATCCGAGCGCAGAACATCGTGCAAGGGCCTTCGGAGTAGGAGGGGGACTACCTCCGGCAGGTCTGTTACCGGCGGCAGGCCGCAGTACTTGTCCGAGTCAGGGTCCGGCCTGATGAGCACGTCACAAAGCGCTATGTGGCGGGCTTTCAGCCCTCGGTTCCAGCTGATGGCTGCAAACCCGGGGCTCCGCCCCGGGCTGGTATAGGAACGCGCTTTCAGCGCTCAACTAACCGGGTCAGTGCGGTCGTGAGGGCCGGAGGCCCGCTTCATATCAGCCTGGGGCGAAGCCCCAGGCTGGAGTTTGGCCCTTTCAGTTCAGACGGATCGCGTCTGTGACGCGCTCCAGCCTTGATATTTCAGGGCAGTGTGGCAACCCGGCAGGTGAGAGAAGAGGTTTTTGCCACTTCATGTCCGGTTCCTGGCCTTCCACGAAGTGGCCAAAAGTGATCTCGTGGTCCGCTGAGAAGGTGTGACCGATGATCTGCTGGCGCAGGAGGTCCACGAGGTCGGCCGTCGAAGGGCGCGGGGAGTGGCTTCTCCATTTTGGTAGCGGCAGGTAATCGTCCGTACGTTCGAAGCCGTGGGCGAGGATGGAGGCCAATTGCAGGAGGCTATAGGCAGCGACCTGGAGTTGGGGTTGGCGGTCGACCGCTTTTGGGGTACGCGTCTGAGCCTGGGCTACCCCTATGACGCTCTTCTCGTCGTGGTGGTTGACCTCGATCTCCCAGCGGTAGACATAGGCCTGCACGATCGTCTTCAGATCCAGATTGGGATCGGTGCAGATGAGGAAAGCCGGTTCGCGATAGAGGAGTTTGGAACCTTTGCGCAGGCGGTACCCGACGGGCTTGATTACAACCAGAAGCAGCGGTTTGTCATGCCCGGCCTTGTGCCACAAGACGGGGCCAAATACCTTGACGTTAAAGGTCCGGACCTGCCCAACCGCGAAACAGGGGACTTGCAGCGAGCGCACCTCGTCACTGCTCAGGACTTCCCTCGGGGTCGGGGCTTGAGGGCCGTACTTGCGCGGCCGGCCGCTGGTCTTGGTATTTGGATCCAGAGGAAGGTGAAGGTCCGCATCCTGGCGGATACGCCCGATGAGAGTCGTATGTGGTGGAAGGCCCTTGAGCAGGACTTGGTTGGTGTAGCTGCCATCGCCGGTGATGAGTAGTTGGCGCAGCCGGGTATCCTCCCGTGCATCGAGTGCCTGGCGGAGATCAACGATGGTAGAGAGGCCGATTTGAGCGAGGGAGAAAGCTTTCTTACGTTTCTTGAACTCCTCCAACTGTGGAGCCGGCGCATTCTTTTTGGGTTTGGGGACGGGCGGGGCAGGTTGGAAGCGGACGGGCAGAGCACGGGCGGGACCCTTGCCATGCAGGGGTGCAATCGTCAAAGAGGCCTGAACGAAACGGAGTCCGCGGATGAGGTTGACGTGGTACGGAGGCGATTGAGGGTCGCGCACGGTAGCAACGCCGGGAATGCGGCGCCCCGATTTTTTGCAGGCTGTGTCGTCGATGGCTGCAATGACGGGTGCGGGGAATGGAGGAAGCAGCGGGATGGCGTGATCGATAACGGCATCAAAGAGGATCTGAGGGTTCCAGGGGCTGCGTGAGAATACGCGGTAGTCAGCGCTCCAGTCCAGAAACTGCCGCCCGATGGTGCAGATGGCAGCCGAGGTGGTGTGACGTGGCACGGACAACAGTTGTCCGTAGGTGAGGCGGCGGGCTCGATCGAAGGTGCGTTGCCGGGCGAAGACATGGTTCCAGTCCTGAAGCAGAAGATCCATGGTTTGGAAGAGGTTCATGGCGGGGCCTCGTCAAGGGGGATGAGACTCAGGCATACGACACAGAAGCTCACGGGCACGGGGATGGAGAGGATAGAGGAAGATCTCTTTCACGTGACGTGGGACGTTCTGGTATCGATCCATACGGCCGCGCCCCTGGGTTGTGCCGACGTGAATCCAGTTTGCGGCGCGATAGCAGGTGCCTGAAAAACGCTGAGGATCGACCAGGGATTCGAGCAGCAAAGGCGTGACCTGGTAAACGCTGAGCCAGTCTTCGGGTAGCTGCTGTGCGGCCATGGAGAGGATCTTGCTGGCAAGCCCTGTCACCTCAACCCAGGGCAGGATGAGGAAGCGGCTGTTGTTGACGACCCGTGGAAGATTGATCTGCCGTGCGACATCGCTCCATCCAATCCAGTGGTCGCGCGGGGCCATTTTCCAGGCGGCGCTCGTGAACAGTAAACAGGCCAGGACGCGTTCCGGCAAAGGCCGGCTGCGGACGAAGTAGCGGAGCTGAGCGCCAAAAGGGACGCGGTAGCCGAGGTAATGATAGCGATGGACGTACTGTCTGAAGAGGGTCCGGCCTGCGGCGTCGGAGATGAGGTCGAACTCCAGAGGCATATAGTCTTCGACGGATCCCAGGGCCGGGGGCTGCGGATCGCTTTGAGGGTCTAAGGAGACGGTTCTTGGCCCCCGGGCCGACGTTCCGCGCAGCGCAGGGATGGATGGGAGCAAGCCCCGGTTTCTAAGGTGCTGCAAAAAGATGTAGCACTCATGATCTTTGAGAGAGCCGGTAGGGCGTCGCCAATCGAGAAGCTCGCAGACGGTCTTGGACAGTTCGGTCAGGCTGAGGGCAGGAAAATCACAAACGATCTCGCGAAGGAGTCTGATCTCCTCAGAAGTAAGTTCATGGCCGCAGAAAGAAATGGGCGTCGGCATGGCGTCGGGCGACCCTGGTCACAATGAACCATGCCAACACTAGAGGATGAGACGGGGAATGTCCAGAAAAAAACGATGCGGTCCACGGTCAGCCGCGTCGAAATGGCCAAACTCCAGGGTCCGGTCTGTTAGACCGGACCGCTGCCGTTCGATCAGGGGTCAGGTCTAACAGACCTGACCTACTCGGAGCTGGTTCTGCCAATGCCTTGGCCGTCAAGCGGTCTGTTCGTGCCTCAGGGATTTCTCTATCTTGGCCCACGTGTCGCGCAACGTGACCGTGCGATTGAAGACCGGCTTGCCCGGAGCTGAATCCGGGTCCACACAAAAGTAGCCCATCCGTTCAAACTGACACCGTGTCCCGGGCACCGCGTTGGCCAGGC
>JAFNAH010000377.1 GCA_017860075.1 Acidobacteriota bacterium
GTCGGGCTCGTTGTCGGAGTAACCGCCGGCCATGAGCTCGAGCTCGGGACCGTCGTTGTCGGTAAGGAGCTTGTCCCAGACCTGGCCGTGGTCTCCGCTGCCCCAGGTCCAGAACTTCTTGCCCGGCGCGATGTGGTGGTTTCCGAGGATCAGGGTGCCGGCCCGCTTACGGTGGTCGTATCCCGCCACCCAGTCGTCTTCGTAGTTGTAGGCGAAGAACGAGATCCACTGCAGGTTGTTCTTCCACAAGCTGATGTCGACGCCGTCGGTCCCGAATTCGCGGCCTTGCGCCGCGAAATCGACGTGATTGTAGTTCTCGTGCGCGACCGGCCAGGCCGCGTACTCGCTCTTCGCGTGCTGCGTAACCCACTCGGTGCTCGGCGGAAACACTACCTGGTAGTCGTCGTTCGCGTGAACGCCGGCATTCGCGAAGTAGAGCATGGAGTGCAGGAAGGGCGAGCGGTTGTAGGGGATCAGCTTGGCCTCGATGTAGGACTTGCCCGGAAAGAGGGAAATGCCGAGGCGCCACTTCATCCTGTGCCGGATCTCGATCTCACCGATCCAGGCGGTAACACTGCCGTCCGCGTTCTTCTGAAGGGCGTAATCGACCGGCGAGAAGGAGGAAGCGCGATGATGGTGGAACACGTTCCATTCGATGCCGCCCGAGATCCACGCGCCGAGCATGCCGATGAGGGCGGGTTTGATCACGGTCTGACGATAGATGAAATCGTAGTTGTTGGCCTTGTCCAGGGCGGTGAAGATCCTCCCGCCGAACTCGGGCAGGATGCTGGTGCGGACGTACTCGTTCTCGAGTACGAGGGCCCTATAAGTCTTGTCGACCCGTTTCTCCGTCAGGCGTTCCTGCATCCGATAGGGATAGACGCGCCCCTGCGCTCCCTGGTAGGCCCTGCCGAAATAGAATCTGGGATTCTTCCCGCCTTCGCCCACCAGGTAGGTAGGCAGGGTGACGTCTTCCTCCCAGATCCTGGCGCCCGTGTTGCGCTCTTCCTGGGCCTGCAGGACATTCGCGGCAGACGCCAGCGACAATAGCACGATTGCGGCAAAGCAGGACGTGTGTGTCATGTGAACCCTCCCCTGTCGGGATTTCAACTATTCTATCAATGGCGTCTATCGAGGTGTCCGGGCCTCATGTGCGCCGATTGAGGGCTGTCCTTCCGTTGGCAGCGGATTCCCATAGAAGTCCGCAGGGCCTGGGTCGATTCCGAACTCCTTTTGCAGATCGAGCCCGGCGCCGACCGCCGGCGATTTAAACGGCAGCTGATACTCCACTAGCCGGGACAGGTGGGCGGGGTTCGTCAGCATGGCCGGCCCGTTCTTGGGCAAAGCCGGATCGGCAAAAATTCCGGCCAAACGATCCCTGATTTTTTCCTGGCCCGAGGCCGATGCCCATTCTTCCAGCGATTTGAAGCCATCGACGCGGAAGCCCCGCTCGCCCATGGCCCAGTAGAGGTTGCCGCGGAAGATGCCGATCTTCCCCACGCCCTCGGTCCGGTTGAAGATCTGCGGGCCCTGGCTCACGAAAATGTTGTTGTAGAACGTGATCTCGGGGAGCTGGTTCGCATACTTCCTGCTGATGCCGTAGGCGACCGCGGAACCTTTGGTGTTCCAGATCGTGTTGTTGTGGACCAGGGTGCTCTCCATACCGGCGCCGCCCACCCAGACGAAGATGCCGGCGTTGTGGTCGAAGAGCCCGTCATCCTGGCTCACGTTGTAGCGCACGACGTTGTTGGCGAAGCGGGGCGCGCCGTCGTACTGGCAGATCAGGTAGCCGGAGCCGAAGTTGTCGTGCGAGTAGTTGTACTGCAGGATCGAGTTCGTGACGCCGCCGTCGAAGTCGAATCCTCCGCCGTCCGCGGCGGTGCTTCGGTTGTGGTGGGCGATGCAGTACTGGATGGTCACCCGGTCGGCATCGTGCGTCCAGATCCCCACCGGTCCGTTGCCGGTCCAAGGCTGGTCCCACCCGTTGTACGTCGACTCGCAGTGCTCGACCAGCGCCACCTCGACTTTGCTGACGATGATGCCGTTGCCGCTGTGATTGCGGCGGATGGTGGGATCTCCCGGGTTGTTTTCGGTCAGGCAGTAGCCGACATACAGGTTCTTCGACAGGTCGCCGCCCGAGTTGATTCCCGCATAGCCGTTCTGATGGGCGTGGACGTTCGTGATCCGTGCGTCCTGGGTGCCGCTGATCTCCACGCCGGAATGCCGGAAACCGGTGACCTCGACGTGATCGATGGTGGAACCTGAGGAATGGGCGAGGTAGAGGCCGTCGGACGTGTTGCCCGTCTTCCGGCCGGCCCCGACGAGTTTCAGCCGCTGCACGAGGACGTGATCGCAGCCGTCGATCGTGACAGCCCGGCCGTTTCCGCCGTTGATGACCGCGCGGCCGACACCGTAGGAGGTAATGATGATATTCCTGGCGGGTGTCCCCAGGTCGTCGGTCCCAAGCTCCAGCGGACCGGCAAACGTCCGGCCCCCTTGCAGAAGGACCCGATCCCCAGGCTGAAGGCTTGTCGCGTTGACCTTGGCCAGGGTCCGCCAGGGCTCGGCGGCGGTTCCGGCGCGGCTATCGTCGCCCGCGGCGCTGACGAAGTAGTCCCGCGCGACGGCTGGGGAAAGCGAAAGGAGGAGAGACAACAACAGCGAGAAACGATGACAGGGCATGTAGGGCTCCTTGTCGGGCGCCGGAAGCGGACCGGAATCTCATCCCAACGCTCCCGATTCTGTTCCAGTTTTGCGCAGGACGCAACGCAAGGCTGCGACCGTGGTGCCGTCTCCGGCCAAGCCTCCTCGACCCCAACGGCCAACTACGGCAGCGTCGAGAATCGGCCCACTCTCTTCCCCCTGCACCTGCGAGCAGGATTGAGGCTCTGCACGGTTGACATGCCACATTCAGCGAGGGTGCGGCATCTCGGGCGAGAGTCGACTCGAGTTTTGACTGAAGCGCCGGCGGGCAAGGCCGTCACTATTGTTGTTTCGGGCCGGCAATAGCCGACGGCCAGGGTGAAAACAAGGATGGAGGGTCTTGCTGCATCTTCCTAATCCTTTGGACCCGCTCCCAGCTCATGCGCGCCGATGGAAGGCGGCAGTCCGGCGGGCAGGTGATTGCCCCGGAAGTCGCGGCCCCCGTCCAACGACACCGGCAGCCCCGCGCGGCATAGGGAGCCGGGGCCGAGGGCGTAGCCCTGTTCATGAACCGGCTGCGCGATAAGCTGCAACGTGCTGTGGTGCTGACCGGGGCGCCCACCGTTGCGAAGATCAACCGGT
>JAFNAH010000378.1 GCA_017860075.1 Acidobacteriota bacterium
CTCACCACCAGCTGCCGCTTCAGAAGCTGGATCGCCTTGGCCGGGTCGACCCCTTTCGGGCAGGCACGCGAGCACTCGCCCGCATAGTGGCAGCGGAACGCACCGTGTGCGGAGCCGGCGACGTCCGACCGCTCCCTGCTGAAACCGTCGCGAGTGTCGTTATTGTACCTGTATGCCTGCGCGAGAGGCATGGGGCCGAGATAGCGCAGGTCGGTCGCCAGGGTCGGGCATGCGGCCATGCAGCAACCGCACTTGATACAGAAGCTGAACTGGAGGTAATCCTCCAGCTGTTCCGGGGATTGATAGAATTCACCCGGGGGATCGTTGATTTCCTTCTCGTCGGCCCTTCGGATATAGGGCATCACGGAGCGGTGCTTCTCGAGCATCGGCGTAAGGTCCGGGACCAGATCCCGGATTATTTCGAAGTTCGGCAGCGGTCCGAGCGTAAGGCCCGTCGTGGCGATGTCCAGGATCTGCGTGTTGCAGGCCAGCATCGGCATCCCGTTGAGCAGCATGCCGCATGAGCCGCACACCCCCATGCGGCAGGAGTAGCGCCACGCCAGGCTCTGATCCAGGTTTTCTTTGATGTAGTGCAGGCCTTCCAGCACGGTCATCCCCTGCCGCACCGGCACACTGTAAACGATCATGTGCGGCGCCTTGTCCTTCCCCGGGGTGTAGCGCCGAATGTGGAAAGTGATATCCCGCTTCTCTCTCATGACCTGATCCATGGTTACCCTCGTGCAGCTAGCGCCGCACTGTGCGCGGCAATGGCAGCCCAGGCGCCCAATCCGAACAACGCCAGTCCGAAAATGAGCAGGAATCCGCTGATGAGCCTCTCCACCGGCGGCCGGAACGTCAGCTCGAACAGGATGGTCCGCAGGCCGTATAGTCCGTGGTAAAGCGCGACGCCGAGAAGAATGATATAGCCCACGGTAAAGAACAGCTGGCCGTCTCTCGCCTGCGAGTTGACCCGGGCGACTGACTCTTCTCCCGGATGGCTCACGAAGAGCCCGGTCAGCCCGCCCATATGCATGGTAGTCATGTGCAGGCCCAGGAGTAGAAATATGACCACGCCGGCTGCCATGTGCCAGGTCCAGTACTTGGTTTCGCGCATCTCTTCCTCCTACTTGGCCAGCCCGACGAATTCCGCACCGCCCGCGACGAGCATCAACGCGGCGAGAATCATCATGGCAATCATCAATGGACGCTGGACGCCCAGCGAAGTCTTGTAGGGATAGACAGGTTCAAAAGGCTTGCCTACCGCGACGCCGAGCTCGACCAGGACCAGGCGCAAACCGTTGAATGCGTGATAGGCAAATGCGGCAAACACCAGGAACTCGCCGACCTTGAACATGGGCTTGTCCAGCAGCTCACCCTTTGTCCACAAGTAGACCCCGCTGGCCCGCAGACTGGTGACCACGATGTGGATCAGGAAATAGAGAAGAATGCCCAGCCCGGTCAGCCGATGCAGGGCATAGGCGTAGCGCTCCACACCCCATCGGCCTCCGCCCAGCCAGCCCCACACTCCCAGCCGGTTGTCATGTCGCTTGATTTCGGCCATCGCAACCCCCCATTTTCAGTACTTCCGTTCCACTGGTTTCCAGCGTGTGATCGTCACAGGTTTGTAATCAAGCCTCGGTTTCCCATCAGCCTTTGTGACCAGCGTGTGCTTCAGGAAATTCACGTCATCGCGCACGGCGAAGTCTCTGCGGGAGTGCGCCCCGCGCGATTCCTCGCGTGCCAGCGCGGCGGTCAGCAGCACCTCCGCGAGCCCCAGCAGGTTCTGCGTCTCCAGAACGTGCATCAGGTTGGAGTTGTAGATTCTTCCCTTGTCCTGCACCGTAACCCTGTTGAAGCGTTCCTTCAGCACCTGGATTTTCGCAAGCCCTTCAGCCATCGACTTGCCGTTACGGTACACGCCAGCGTGCCGGTCCATGGCATCGCGCAGTTCGCGGCGGATCTTATACGGATCCTCGCCGCCCGTGCCTTGCATAAGCCCCTTGAAGATGCGGGCTTCCTCTTCGCCCGCCGCCCCCTGGGGCACATCGGAAAGCGCGGGCTTCTTCGCAAGGTAGGCTGCCAGTTCCTTCCCCGTGATCCCGCCCCATGCGAGACATTCGGCAGTCGAGTTGCAGCCCAGCCGGTTGGCTCCGTGCAGAGAGTGACACGCGACCTCGCCGGCAGCCCATATATTCTCTACCTTCGTGCGCCCATCGATGTCCGCTTCGACGCCTCCCATCGAATAGTGGGCGACGGGACGAATGGGAATAGGCGCTTTGATCGGATCCAGGCCCAGGAATTTCATGCAGACTTCGCGGATGAGCGGCAACCGCTTGTTGATTTTTTCCGCCCCCAGGTGCGTAAGGTCGAGATTGATGTAGTCCAGGCCCTCCGGGCCCGGGAATCCTCGTCCCTCAAGAATCTCCGTCATTTCCGATCGCGAGGTGATGTCACGCGGGGCAAGTTCCATGAATTTCGCCGCGTACTTCTCCATGAACCGCTCGCCGGACTTGTTGCGCAGGTACCCGCCTTCTCCGCGGCAGCCTTCGGTCATGAGAATGCCCGAGGGGACCAGGCCAGTGGGATGGAATTGCAGAAATTCCGGATCCTCCAACGCGAGCCCGGCGTCATACGCGAGGGCCTGCCCGTCACCGGTAACAGTCTGAGAGTACGTGGTAAAGCCGTAAAGGACACCCAGGCCTCCGGTGGCGATGAGCAGAGCCTTGCCGCGCAGGACGTTGAATTGACCTGTGGGCAGATCGAGGACGGTCAGGCCCGCGAAGCGTCCGTGATCGAGGAGGATCCTGGTGGCGAATGCCTCGTCATACCGCGTAAATCCGTATTTGAGCAGATTGTCGTATAGGGCCTGCATCTCGAAGAAACCGGTCTTGTCGGCAGCCATGCAGGCGCGCGGGAAAGAGTGCCCGCCGAAGGGCCGCTGCATTACGCGCCCGTCCTCGCGGCGCGACCACGGCACACCCCGGTGCTCCAGCAGGCGGATCTCGTCCGGCATCGCGCTGACAAATCGTTCGACCACGTCCTGGTCGGCGAGAAAATCGGATCCTTTGACGGTGTCCCAGGCGTGGAGTGCCAGGCTGTCACCCTCCTCGGGGCGCATGACCGCGGCGGTGCCCCCTTCGGCACAAACCGAGTGCGCCCGCATCACCTGGACTTTGGAGACGACGCCGATGTCCACGGTCCCGCCGGATCTGATGGAGAGTTCGACCGCCGCGCGCAGGCCGGCAAGCCCCGTCCCCAGGATCAGGACGTCGTGAGTTATCACC
>JAFNAH010000379.1 GCA_017860075.1 Acidobacteriota bacterium
ACGTGTTTCCTCACGGTAAGAGTCGAACGTGGGACCCCTCGCGGCCCATATCCTCGCTTCAGACGGCATGGGAAAACGTACGATCAAAGGCGGGGATGAAGGCACGGTTTCACGACCTCAGGTACTCGGCAATAACCAACCTATGCGAAAGCGGAGCGTCTGATTCAAGTGTCATGGCAATTGCAGGTCATGTCTCGCGCCGGATGCTGGAACACTACGCGCATGTCCGGACGGAGGCGAAACGGATGGCCGTTGAGGCAATAGTCCGACGGAAAACGGCGGTTCCAGCAGCGGGATACTTCAGCGAGAAACTGGGATGAAAAGTGGTAGTTTTTCGGATGCTGTCCCCACAAAAGTCCCCACAAATTCGCTATTTCGAGGCTAGCCTCGATTTCCACGGTACTGGAATGGGCTAACACCAGGCTGGAAACGGGGCGTCAGGCAAAGCGGACCACCAGCTTTTTGTTGCCAAACCAGGGCATCGGCGTGGGCGTCTCGGTAAGCCCTGAGGCGACCAGGTAAGGATTGTGAGCACGCTTGTCGAGCGTCGCGATCACCTGGTCGTCGGTGACTACGACCGTAGCCGTGACATCCAGGAGATTACGGAAGATCTTCTTCGCCTGCGCCCTCTCGTATTCTCTCCCGATCTTACCCGCCATGAGGCGATAGAGCGAAGCGGCCATGAGCGTGATCTGCAGATCGAAGTCGACTTTCATCCCGACCATGGAGGAGAGTGCATCGAGGTGAAAGAACTGGATGGCATCGGAGATGCCATTCTCGATGAGCATCCGTTGCGCATACCTGGTGACCAGGGAAGTGCACTTGATCCCGAGGTTGTTCGTGAGCAGGATCGTCGGGTCTTCGTGGCCGAGATCGGTGACCGTCACCTGACGCAAGTCTCCTTCATATTCTCTGAGGCGGATGCGCTCGTCCAATACCCTGGGTGTGCGGAAAGTCCGTGTCATCGATGGGAGCGTGATCCGGCGCCAGGCGGACGTGGCGCGGCTCCAGATTTCACCGAGCATTTTGCGTGATCGGCGCCGCAAGGTCATAAACAGGATTCCCCGCCGGTTCAGCTCGTCGAGGTGACGGTAGGTGGTCAGCTGGGAGTCGAAAACGAGTTCCTGCGGAAGCCTGCCGGTATGTGCTTTCCAGAACTCGACAAAGCGCAGGATTTCCCCGGCTTGCTCGGATTTGGTAAGGCCGGCATTGGAATAGCACAGAACCCGTTCCGTGGCGTCCCGCGCCAGGAATACGAGGATGCCTTTCTGGCTGCGGCTCCGGCTTGAAACGTAATGCTTCTCCAGCGGTTCCTCGCCGGTGTTGGCGGGAACCGTATGAAAGTCGAGGTCGATCGAGGATCCCCGCTTGAGACCCGCCCTCTGGACCTCTTCGAACCAGGCGCCCATCAGCTCGAGGTTGGTCTGATGGGCGACTCGGGAACTGTAGGCTGCAAGATAGGAGCGCTTCGGCACCACGTTCAGGCCGGCAAACAACGCCATCCCTTCGTCAAAGACCAGGTCCATGACGTGGCTCTTGCGTTCCTTGCTGATCAGCTTCAGCGCCAGAAGGCTGCGGATGGCCTGCTCGGCCGGAATCATGCCCGATCCCGGAAGATCGACCTTGCCCAGGACACGGGTCAGATTGATCTCCCGCATCAGCGGAACAAACAGAAACAAGCCTCCAACCCGCGTCCGGAAGGAGCGAGGCGAAAGATCCAACGCCTCAACGTTCGCCACCGCGGCCGCCTCCGGCTTGACCGTGGCCGGCCGCTCATCGTCTCGGCGTCTGGGCAGTCGTGCGAAACCCTCTTCTCTCATCAGGACCGACAGAGCATTGATGCTGATCCTGTGACCGGCGGCAGCCAGTTCACGCTGAATGTCATAGACCGACAGATTCTTCTTGCGCATGGCGACGGCCAGGGTCCGGACCCTGTCGCGTGACGGAGCAGATTGCGGACCGTGCCGGACGTCCTGGAAGAAGGAGTCCCGCTTCTCGCGGTCGTGTCGGAACTGGTGGCAAAGCACCCGGAAGGCGCCCGGGGAGTAGCTGAACCTGCGGGCCACCGCATGGGACTGCCCTCCTTCAACGAAGAAGGCTCGAAGGGCTTCGTACTGCCGGTGGAGGGGCTTTTCGGGGCTCAGAAAGAACCGGGCCTCGGCAGAGGACGTTATCTCATTACGATGATTGGTAACCATATATACATAATGCTACCTTCCTACCCCATTTGTCAACATCTTGTGCGAGTAACGTAGCGGACCACAAGATACAGTGCTTAATAAAAGGGATTCCATGAATTCACAGCGGCTGCCAGAGTGGAGAGCCTAGAGTCTAATATCTGCCAATAGAATGACCACATGGCAATACTGAGTACTCGATATTACTAACGTTAATCGATGGGATCGCGACATCCATACCGCATACCTAAGGGAAGCAGCCGACGATCGTTAGCCCATTCCAGTACCGTGGAAATCGAGGCTAGACGGTCTCGGGAAGCGTGGCTAACTTGTTGATTTTATTGGCTCCTCAGGTAGGACTCGAACCTACAACCCTTCGGTTAACAGCAGCCAGAAGGGCACTGCAACCCTCCTGCTACCGAGTGTGACGAAGTGCTTCAAGACCGCTACTGACGCGCCTTTCCTGAGAATCAGACACAATATGATTGCGCTACCGAGTGCTACTGAAACTGTGCCCTGTTTGACTGACGTAGGGCACAGAAATGGGCACACCGTCCAGGAGGCAGATGGAACGATCCAGCAGTGTCCGCAACCACCCTATTCACTCTCATGCGGACGCAATCATCCTCGCAGAAATGGGTCCCATCTCAGGATTCCGCATGGGTCCCAAAATAGAAATTTTCTGATTTTGGAGAGGCGTAGTCGTTATGCAGATCTATGACGTTCCCGAGCTATCCAGGGCACTCAAGGTATCGGAGAAGGCCGTTAGGTCATACCTGATCTCAGGCCGACTCAAAGGTCGCAAGGTAGGCAAGCGCTGGCTTGTTCATGAGGACGCAGTGAGAGAATTCCTTATGAATATTGAGCCTATCGTGACTGAACAGTGACACGAAGGATCACTTCTTCCCCGTGGGGCAGAGGCGCTTGAGTTCCTCGAACCAGTTTTGGACGAGGATCATTTCGGTCACGGGCTGGGGCTTTCTCTCCTCGAGCTTCACCATCAGGAATCGCTTGCCGTCGGGGGAGATGTCCCAGCAACGGATCGGATCACCAACGCCGTAACCCGCTTGATCGAAGAGCAAACGCGGCTTCCCGGCGGAAAAACC
>JAFNAH010000380.1 GCA_017860075.1 Acidobacteriota bacterium
CGCCGTCGTCGGCAGCACACGTTTCGCCAACATCGACCGTGCGAACCGCCGGGTGGAGATCGGCTGGACCTGGGTCTCACCGCCGTGGCAGCGCAGTTTTGTCAATACCGAAGCCAAGTACCTCATGCTGAAGCACGCGTTCGAGGTGATGAGGTGCATCCGCGTTGAGTTCAAGACCGATTCCCTCAACCAGCGCTCTCGCGCCGCACTCCTGCGTCTCGGGGCGAAAGAGGAGGGGACTCTGCGGAATCACATGATTACGTCGACCGGGCGATACAGGCACTCGGTCTATTTCAGCATCATCGATTCCGAGTGGCCCGATGTGAAGCGATCGATAGAACTCGAGCAGGGTTGGAGCGGCGGGAAATGAACCCCCCGCGCGGCCCGGCTGAGGATTACCTTTCCTACTGCGATGTATAAGGTTAATTTGATTGTCTGCCGGCGCCTCATACCATAAACTGAACGGTTTTTTGAGCCGCCCCAGCCGGGGCATTCTTACTTTCGGTCTGCCGGGTGCGCCTGCTCCGAAGGCTGCGACCTGGGCGGACAAGGACGGCATCCTTGAAGATACACGAATACCAGGCAAAAAAGGTTCTCGCACAGTACGGAGTCCCGATACCCAGGGGGGAGATGGCCTCGAATGCGTACGAGGCCTACGAGATCGCCCGCCGGCTGGGCGGGACTGTGGTGGTGAAGGCCCAGATCCATGCCGGAGGTCGCGGCAAGGGAGGCGGGGTCAAGCTGGCATCCTCGCCGGCCGAGGCGGAGCAGATCGCAGGCAAAATGCTGGGTATGACGCTCGTGACCCATCAAACCGGGCCTGAGGGGAGAGTGGTTCAGCGCCTGCTCATAGAAGAAGCCCTGCGTATCAAGAAGGAGTACTACATCGGGATCGTGATAGACCGCCTCGCCAAGTGCCCGGTTATCATGGCCTCTCCTGCGGGCGGAATGGATATAGAGAAGGTCGCGGCCGAGACGCCGGAGCTGATATTCAAGGAGCACATCGACCCGAGCGTCGGCTTCGAGCCGTTTCACGGCAGATCGCTGGCCTTTCGCCTTGGCCTGTCGGGAGAGTTCCTCAGCCCGGCAGTGAAGGTCATGGCCGCCCTCTACCGCACGTTCGAAGGCATGGATGCCTCGCTCGTCGAGATCAATCCGTTCCTGCAGACCGAAGACGGCAGGCTGTTGGCGCTCGATGCCAAGATCACCTTCGACGACAACGCCCTCTACCGCCATCCCGAGCTCTCCCAGTACCGCGATTTCCATGAGGAGGACCCGCTCGAGATCAGGGCCTCCCGCTACGGGATCAACTACATCCGCCTGGACGGCAACATCGGTTGCATGGTGAATGGCGCCGGCCTCGCGATGGCCACCATGGACATCATCAAGTTGGTCGGCGGCAACCCTGCCAACTTCCTCGATGTCGGCGGCGGCGCGAGCGCCGAGCAGGTCAAGAACGCCTTCGAGATACTGCTCGGTGACAAGAATGTCAGGGCGGTGCTGATCAACATTTTCGGCGGCATCGTGCGTTGCGACCTCGTGGCCAGCGGGGTTGTCGAGGCCGCAAAGGCCGTCGGTATCAAGATCCCGGTGGTGGTGCGCCTGGAAGGAACGAACGTCGAGCAGGGGCGTCAGATCCTCAGGGATTCCGGTCTCAAATTCACGGTGGCCAGCGGCATGAAGGACGCGGCAGAAAAAGTCGTTTCATTGACAAAACAGTAAGGAGAAGCACCTTGTCCATACTCATTGATAAAAGCACGCGGCTGGTGGTGCAGGGCATCACAGGTCGCGAAGGGACTTTTCATACCCGGCAGTGCATGGCTTACGGGACCAAGGTGGTCGCCGGCGTCACTCCCGGCAAGGGCGGAACCACGCACGAAGGGGTTCCGGTGTTCAATACTGTGGTAGAGGCCGTCGAGAAGGAAGGCGCCAACGCGAGCGTGATTTTCGTGCCGTCAGCATACGCCGCCGACGGCATAATGGAAGCGGCATCGGCCGGCGTTGCCCTGATCGTTTGCATCACCGAAGGGATCCCGACCCTCGACATGATGAAGGCTTCCGCCTTCCTCGCCAAGAGGAAAAGCCGGCTCATCGGTCCGAACTGTCCGGGTATCATTTCGCCCGGCAAGTGCAAGATAGGCATTATGCCGGCAAACATATTCAAAGAAGGGCGTGCAGGCGTAGTTTCGAGGAGCGGCACGTTGACCTACGAAGCGGTCTGGCAGCTGACCGAGCGAGGACTCGGGCAGTCGACCTGCATCGGCATCGGTGGAGATCCTATCATCGGGACCAGCTTCCTTGATGCGTTGCGCCTCTACAATGAGGATCCCGAGACCGAAGTGGTGGTGATGATCGGAGAGATCGGCGGAACCGCAGAGGAGGACGCGTCGCGATATGTGCGGGACAACATGGCCAAGCCCGTCGTTGGCTTCGTCGCCGGACAGACAGCCCCCCCGGGTCGCCGCATGGGGCATGCCGGGGCGATCATCTCCGGGGGAAAGGGAACCGCGGCCGAGAAGATCCGGGCGATGAAGGATTGCGGGCTGCACGTAGCGGCCAGCCCCGCGGATATCGGAGAAACCGTCGTGCGAGCCTTGAAGGAGCGAAAGTCATGATCCAGGAGACGCTCGCGATCATCAAGCCGGATGGCGTGGCCCGCGGCCTCATCGGAGAGGTGATCCGCCGCATCGAGTCGCACGGATTGAAGGTCAAGGCCATGAAGATGGTGCACCTCTCCAAGAAGGAGGCCGAAGGTTTTTACGCAGTTCACAGGGAGAGGCCTTTTTTCGGGAGCCTGACCAGCTTCATGTCGGAAGGGCCGGTGGTGTTGATGATCCTGTCCGGGGAAAACGCGATCCAGGCGTGGCGCGACCTCATGGGTGCCACCGATCCTGCGAAATCAGCCCCGGGTACCATCCGGAGGGAATTCGGTCTCTCGATCGAACGCAATACCACCCACGGATCGGATGCGCCCGAAACGGCGGCCTTCGAAACCTCCTACTTCTTCAGTGGAATGGAGGCGTGCAACTGAAGCGGCCCGGGATCCGCGATCCGCGGGACTTCCGGGCCCCTGAGCGGAGAAGGTGATGCCACTTGGCCGCCTGCTTATTGTTCTCGGCCTGGTCCTGCTGGTCGCCGGCCTGCTTCTGACCTATACGAACATCTTCTCCAGCCTGAGGCTCGGGAGACTGCCCGGCGACATCTCCATCAAGCGTGAGAATTTCTCCCTCTACTTTCCGGTCACGAGCTGCATTCTCATCAGCCTCGTCTTGACTCTG
>JAFNAH010000381.1 GCA_017860075.1 Acidobacteriota bacterium
CCCGGGGAACGGATTCTCGTCGGCGTATCCGGGGGGGCGGACTCCACGGCACTCCTGCTCTGCCTTCATCGCCTGGCGCCGAAATTCGGGCTCAGCCTCGTGGTGGGCCACCTGAACCACCGCCTGCGGGATCGCGAGGCCGAGCAGGATGAACAGTCCGTGCGCGATCTCGCCGGGGAGGAGGGGCTCGCATTCGTAGCGGAAGAGGCAGACGTGAGAGGGCTGGCGGCTCGTCAGAGGCTGAATCTCGAGGACGCCGCGCGGAGGGCGCGCTACGATTTTCTGCGCCGCACGGCGGCGCGTCTGGGCTGCGAAAAGATCGCGGTCGGACACAACCTCAACGACCAGGCGGAATCGGTGCTGATCCGTTTCCTGCGCGGAAGCGGCCCGGACGGTCTGTCCGGCATCCACCCGGCGCTCGATAACCTCGTGATTCGGCCGCTCCTTGATTGTTCGCGTGCCGAGATCGAGGCCTACCTGCGCAGCCTCGGGAGGAGCTACCGTGAGGATTCGAGCAACAGCGAGCTGAAACTGCGTAGAAATCGCGTGCGACGCGAGCTGATCCCCTACCTCCAGGAGCACTTCAACCCGCGCCTGCTCCATACGCTGGCTCGAAGTGCGGCCCGGGCGCGTGACATCGCGGGATACCTGGACCGTGAAGCGAGGCTTGCCATCCGGGCGATCAGCAAGACTGCGGGGCCGGGATCGCTCAGTCTCTCCGCCAGGGGGCTGGGCGAGCTCCATCCGGCCCTGCGCGCCGCGGCCATCAGGCGGGCAGTCCGCGAATGCCGGGGTTCATTGACAGGGATTTCAGACCAGCACGTCCGGGACGTCGTCCGGCTCGTGGAATCGAAGCGGAGCGGCCACTCCATCGACCTCCCGGGCATGATCGCATCCCTGGAGTTTGAAGAGGTCGTATTGCGCCGCACCGGGCTGGACGCCGTCCCGGATTTCTGCTGCGAACTCCCGATTCCGGGTTCATGCGTCGTGCGTGAACTCGGGCTCGAGTTCCGCGCCGCGCCGGGGCCATGGCCTCCCGCCAAACCGGACCGGTCGGTGAGTGCCATCCTGGACGCCGACACGCTTCCATCCTCGCTGATTGTCCGGCGCCGAAGGGCAGGGGACCGGTACGGTGGACCCGGACATCGCAAAGTGAAAAACCTGCTGATCGATGCCAGGATTCCTTTATCAACCAGGGCCTTGCAGCCGATGGTTGTTGCAGGGGATTCAGTCGTTTGGATCCCCGGTTTTCTGCCGGCAGGACCCTTCCGGGCAAGTCCCGGGGCGGATCGCTGTGTCGTGGTCGAGGTCCGCAGGATCTCATGCGATCCCGGCGGGTGAGAGACTCTTTGCAGGATCGCGGAAATCGACAAAAAGATGAAGGAGGATGGAAACTCCCGGCCCTGCCGTGCGTCTAATCATTACGGGTTCGAGGAGAGGCGCTGCGGTGTGGCAGCGCACGTATTGATGGGGCTCTGAGCTCGGGAAGAGGTTGCGGGTCTGCTATAATTTGGAGGCAATTGAGTTTCGTTGCGGAGACTCTGATAGGAAAGTCGGGAGGAGGAAAGCTCCCGGCCGTGCCGTTGGGAGGTTTGTCATTTGAGCACCAACCTGAAGAATATCCTGGTCTGGCTGGCGGTAGTCGTGTCCCTCAGGCGAGGATCTCGAGGGCGTCGACAACAACGGCAAGAAGTTCAAGACCGTGGTTCCGGGTGACGCCGGATACAACCTGGCGAAAGAACTCGAGCAGAACGGTGTCGCGGTCACCCTGGAAAAGACCTCGAACTCTTCGTTGATGTATGTATTCCTTTCTTCATGGCTCCCGTTCATCCTGCTGATCGGTTTCTGGCTGTTCCTGATGCGCCAGATGCAGAGCGGCGGGAATAAGGCGCTCTCGTTCGGCAAGAGCCGGGCACGGCTCCTCTCGAGCCAGCAGAAAAAGGTCACCTTCAAAGATGTGGCCGGAGTCGAAGAGGCAAAGGAAGAACTCACCGAAATCATCGAATTCCTCAAGGAGCCTCAGAAGTTCCAGAAGCTGGGGGGCCGCATTCCGAAAGGCGTTCTGCTGATGGGGCCGCCGGGCACCGGGAAGACCCTGCTGGCCCGCGCTATTGCAGGCGAGGCAAATGTCCCGTTCTTCTCGATCAGCGGTTCCGATTTCGTCGAGATGTTCGTGGGGGTCGGCGCCAGCCGGGTGCGGGATCTCTTCGAGCAGGGGAAGAAGAACGCCCCCTGCATCATCTTCATCGACGAGATCGATGCCGTGGGGCGGCACCGCGGCGCAGGGCTGGGGGGCGGTCATGACGAGCGCGAGCAAACGCTGAACCAGCTGCTCGTCGAAATGGACGGATTCGAGTCCAACGACGGTGTCATTCTCATCGCCGCGAGCAACCGGCCCGACGTCCTGGATCCCGCACTCCTGCGGCCGGGGCGTTTCGACCGGCAGGTCGTCGTGCCTCTGCCCGATATCCGGGGGCGCGAGGGCATCCTGAAGGTCCACACCCGCAAGATCCCGCTGTCCGAAGAAGTCGACATCTCCGTGATCGCGCGCGGGACCCCCGGTTTCTCAGGTGCCGCATTGGCGAACCTGGTGAATGAAGCGGCGCTCAACGCGGCCCGCTACAGCCGGAAGCTCGTTGCCATGTCCGATTTTGAAGGTGCGAAGGACAAGGTCCTGATGGGCAAGGAGCGGAGGTCGATGGTGATCACCGAGGCGGACGGTCACGATCATTCCGCGCGGCATGGCACTGGGCCTGACGCAGCAGTTGCCGGAGACCGACAAGCACAACTACACGAAAGAGTTCGTCGAGGGACAGATCTGCATACTCATGGGCGGCCGCTGCGCCGAGAAGATCTTCCTCGAAACGGAGACGACCGGCGCCGCAAACGACATCGAGGTTGCGACCGAGCGCGCCCGGAAGATGGTGACCGAGTGGGGTATGAGTCCGACGATGGGACCGCTCTCCTTCGGGAAGAAGGAAGAGCAGATATTCCTGGGTCGGGAAATATCCCAGCACAGGGACTACAGCGAGGCGACGGCAATCCGGATCGACGAAGAGGTGCGCCGCATCGTCGAAGAAGGCTACAAGAGGGCGTGGAATGTCCTCGAGTCCAACCGGGATGCTCTCGTCCGGCTCGCGGAGGCCCTGCTCGAGTACGAGACCCTCGACAGCTGGGAGATCGAGGCGATCATCAAGGGCGAACCGATCGAGAAGAAGGCGGCTCCCGCGGAAGCAGACTCCCAGGGCAAGCCGGTGGTTGAGCCCGTGCCCGATCGCGCCCCGCTGCCCCAGTTGATCAATCCCAAGGGGAAGCCGGCACCCGCGTGATCCCGGCGCCGCACTTTCGGCAATCCGTAAATGGATTCGGCGCTGAGCAGGTCAGGTCTGGCGGGCCTTCGGCTCTCCTGATTGCATTCAAATCAGCGGAGCGAGCGCTGAAAGCACGCTCCCATACCAGCCTGGGGCGAAGGCCCGGGTTCGTATGCAGTAGAAGAAACCAAGGGCTGAAGGCCCGCTCCATTGAGTTTCGAGAGGGCTTCGATACAGCGGACCTGCCACATACCAAAGGCGTGAGGCGCCAGCAGGAATCCATGGCTTTCAACCGCCCCCGCAGGCACTACAGGTTGCTGGCCCGAGATCATGTGATCGAGCTGGGATCCGAAACCCGGATCATGGGCGTCCTCAACATTACCCCGGATTCGTTCTACGAAGGCAGTCGTTTTCCCGAACCTTCTGCTGCTGCCGCGCGGGCGGCGGCGATGGCAGCCGAGGGGGCCGACATCCTGGCCCGGAGGACTGCGGCGCGCCGATCTCGATCGACACTTCGAAGGCGGAAGTGGCGCAGGCGGCGCTCGAACGGGGAGCGGCCCTGATCAACGACGTGACGTCGCTTCGGAACGATCCGCGACTGGGGGAGGTGGTAGCCTCTTTCGGAGCCGGACTCATCCTCATGCACATGCGCGGGACACCCGCCACCATGCATCTCCTCCCGCCGAGCCCGGACATCATGGGTGAGCTCGAAGGCTGGGCCGAGGCGGCAGTTGAAAGAGCTAAGCGATCCGGCGTGTCCTGGGATAGAATAATGCTTGATCCCGGGATCGGATTCGGAAAGACCGCCGAGCAGAACATTGAGATTTTGAGAAACCTGGATCGCGTGGCGTCCTTCGGTTATCCCGTTCTCGTAGGGACCTCGAGGAAATCCTTCATCGGAGCAATCCTGAAAAAGTCCCCGGCAGACCGGATCTGGGGGAGCGGGGCGGCCGTGGCAGCTTCAATCGTATTCGGGGCTCACATGGTCCGGGTACACGACGTGGCCGCGATGCGGGACCTTGCCCGGGTCATGGACGTCATTATTGCCGGGAGGCCGGTGGGATGAGCCCGTATGTCGAACCTATTCTCGAGTTTTTCCGGTTCGGCTCACTTTCCGTCCGCGATGCGATCGACATCGCGATAGTTGCCTACCTGATCTATCGCTTTCTCCTCCTGCTCAGGGGCACCCGTGGTGCCCAGATGACGCTGGGCATCGTCGTCCTCCTGCTCCTCTACTGGGTCACCCGGTATTTTCGCCTCATCACAGTGCAGTGGCTTTTCACGAACCTCCTGACCTACGTCGTCTTCGGAATCATTGTCCTGTACCAGAACGAAATCCGGAGGGCCCTGGCCGGGATAGGCAGGAATCCGCTGGCCGGCCGGCAATGGCGATCCGGCGGGG
This sequence comes from Acidobacteriota bacterium, assembly GCA_017860075.1. Lineage (GTDB taxonomy): Bacteria > Acidobacteriota > UBA6911 > UBA6911 > UBA6911 > JACADW01. Next base: position 4,714 of record JAFNAH010000381.1, read on the forward strand.
CCCAGCATTTCGAGGAAATCGTCCTGGCGGCCACGACCCTGGCGAGCAGGAAGATCGGTGCATTGATCGTGGTCGAACGGGATATCGGCCTTCGCAATTATGCGGAGAGCGGGATCGCGCTCGATGCTGTGCTTACCTATGATCTGCTGGTGACCATCTTCAGCCCGCACACGCCGATGCACGACGGCGCGGTCATCGTACAGCGCAACCGGGTCATCGCGGCCGGCTGCTTTCTCCCGCTGACTCTGGATCCGTATCTCAGCAAGGAACTGGGCACCAGGCACCGCGCCGCCATCGGCATCACCGAGGAGACGGACGCCGTGGCGGTGATCGTCTCCGAGGAATCCGGCATCATTTCCGCTTCACTCGGCGGCAAGATCATACGCAACCTTGACGGCACCGCACTCCGCGGCCTGCTCGAAAAGTCCGCCACGCTTCGGCCGTCGCAGGCCCAGGAGGCGGTGGGCGAGCAGCAGGAGGTCCGATGAGCTTCGCGAAGGACGTCCTGCTGCGAAACTGGGGTGTCAAGCTGACATCAATTCTGCTCGCGTTCCTGCTGTGGCTTGCAGTGCGCGGAGAACCGAGCGCGGAGGTGGTCGTCACCGTTCCCCTTGAGATCATCCTTCCCGCCGATATGCAGATCACGAGCGAGCGGCCCGGCACGGTCGAAGTGACAATCCGCGGCATGGCCAGCAACATGTGGTTCGGGCAACCACTCCCTTCCTGCCGCGTCGATCTCGGACAAGCAGGAGAAGGTGAGCGTGAGGTGCCCCTGATGCCGGCGGACGTTCGGGTGCCGCGCGCCTCGGGGCTGGAAGTCATCTCCATACGACCTGCCCGCGTGAGACTGACGCTCGAAAAGGTAATCTCCAGGGAGGTGGCCATTCGTGTAATTCGGGGGGAACCGCCACTGGATCTCGAGGTCTACGGAGTTAAGGTCGAACCGCAGGTGGTCACCGTCACGGGTCCTCGATCGCACGTGCAGGGGATTCGCGATATTCCGACGGAGAATATCCCGCTGTCGGGGCAACGCGAATCGCTCCGGACGTATGCCCGGTTGGAGATCGCAGACAGCGCTCTTCACGCCTCCCCGCCCGGCCCGGTCCAGGTGAGTATCCAATTGGGAGTTCGTCGCCAGGTCCGGGTCATAAGGGGCGTCCCGGTCGTGCCCGATGATTCTTCGGTCACCGTCATTCCACCCCGGATCAGGCTGCGCGTCCTCGTGCCGATCTCTTTGCAGCAGGCACTTACTGCCGCCGACTTCGAAGCGACCGTGAACACTTCGAGCCTGGATGCGGCGCAGAAGACCGCGCGGGTCAAGCTGCAAGTCAGCCTGAGAGAGGCGCAGATTCCGGGAGTCGCAATCGTGGAAGTCAGTCCGGCCGAGGTTACGATCCGAAGGGAAGAGAGGCAGTAGTCAAGGCCCTGATTCGCGAGAGCTGAAAGAGATGCGGGAGCGCAAGCGTTCGGCCAATGGATCCGGTGCAGGCGTGCCGCGCGCGCTCGAATCGGCGTACTGGAACCTCAGGGATCTTTTTACGGAAGGTGTGACGAGCGAGGGACTGCGCGGACTCTTCGAAAAGGACGCGCGCGAGACGTTTCGCTTCTTCACGCGGCACATAGATTTTGACTCCCTGCGTTCGCAGCCCTCGTTCAAGCGGTATCCGCGGACGGCATGGCTCGTCTTTCTAGCGCTCGCCGGCCGCTTGAGTCCGCCGCGCCGCGTGGTCTTCGCGGTCGCGGTGCTGGCCGCGCTCGTAGCGATCATCCAGTCGCTGGCCGCGATCGCCCAGCCGCAGAGCCTGGGAGGGCTGTTCTATTGGTTCGTCGCGGCCGCTCTTCTTCTCCTGTTGTTGCTCCTGGAGCTGAGGGACAAGCTTGACCTCAAGAGCGACCTTGAAATTGCGCGCGAAATTCAATTCGGCCTGGTACCGGCAGGGCCGTTCGCGCGCGGCGCCTTCGAGGTCCACTGCTTCATGCGCCCCGCGAACACGGTAGGCGGGGACTACTACGACATGATCGATCTGGGAGGAGACAAAGTGGCGATCGTGACGGGTGATGTCGCGGGGAAGGGAATGCCGGCCGCGCTCCTGATGGCTCTCCTCCAGGGAAGTCTCCGGACTCTGATCACGGCCGGATTCCGGGGCGGT
>JAFNAH010000382.1 GCA_017860075.1 Acidobacteriota bacterium
TCGGGCTGGAACGGGAAGTTTCAGGGAATCGGGAATGGCGGTTTCGCCGGGGCAATAGGCTACGACGCCCTCGGGGACGCCGTGAAGCACGGCTACGCTGCCGCGTCCACCGACACGGGCCACAAGGGAGGCGGCACGGACGCGTCCTGGGCACTCGGCCATCCCGAGAAGATCATCGATTTCGGGCATCGCGCGATTCATGAGATGACGGCCAGAGGAAAGGCGGTCGTTGAGGCTTATTACGGCTCGCGTCCGAAACGGTCGTATTTCAGCTCATGTTCCAATGGCGGCCGCCAGGCGCTGATGGAAGCCCAACGATACCCGGAAGACTACGACGGTATCATTGCAGGCGCGCCCGCCAACTACTGGACGCGCCTCCTTCTTAGTGCCGTCTCCAATCTTCAGGCCACAGCGGGCTCCAAAGAGACCTACATCCCTCCATCCAAGCTGGCTGCGATCGAGGCCGCTGCACTCACGGCATGCGACTCGAACGACGGAACTGAAGACGGAGTGATCGAGAACCCTGCGCAGTGCCGTCTCGATCCGGATCGCTTGCTCTGCCGGGGAGCGGACTCGGACAGTTGCCTCACCTTGCCCCAGGCAGGGGCGCTCAAAAGGCTTTATGACGGGACGCGAAACGCAAAAGGCGAGTTGCTGTTTCCGGGCTACTCGCCGGGCGGCGAAGCGGATCCGGCCGGCTGGAAGCCCTGGATCACCGGGCCCGCACCTGACAAGAGCCTGTTGTTTGCATTCGGCACAGGCTTCTACCGCAACATGGTGTTTAACGATCCTGCCTGGAGCTACAGCACCCTGAGTATCGAGCGCGATGCGAAGGCGGCAGATGAGAAGATGGGTTCGATATTGAATGCCACGGACCCGGACTTGAGACGTTTCAACAAACGGGGTGGAAAACTGATCCTCTACCACGGCTGGAGCGACGCCGCCATCCCGGCTCAGAACACCGTCGATTACTATCAGAGCGTCCTCAAAAAGATGGGCCCTCGCAAGACGCGTGAGTTCGTCCGCCTGTTCATGGTGCCCGGGATGCAGCATTGCGGCGGAGGGGCCGGCCCGAATTCATTCGGGCAGTGGAGTGTCGCGCGCGGGGACCCGGAGCATGACATCGCTGCCGCGCTGGAGCGATGGGTGGAGCAGGGGATTGCCCCCGAGCAGATCATTGCCGCGAAGCACAAGAGCGCCACGGATCCCGCGAGCCCGGTGGAAAGAACCCGCCCGTTGTGCGCTTACCCGAAGGTGGCCCGCTACAAGGGCTCGGGCAGCACCGACGAGGCGGCAAATTTCGAATGCACCGCCAGGTAGACTTCGATCTGCGACCAGTGACGCTGTGACGCCGGAGCCGCCTTCCTCTGCGAGAAATTGCATTTTCAGGGTCAGACCACGTTATTGCTATATCCGCAGGAAGATCTTTCTGCGATACATCCATAGCAGAACCAACCAGAACACCGCCAGCACGGCCAGGTGCTCCAGGATGGGAGCATAGACGGCTCCGAGGGCCTCAAAGATGTGTTGCCCGAAGTGTCGCTGTATCGTCTCAGTGACGAATCCCACCAGGAGTTGCCACATGAAGTAGAGAGTGATCGGGTTAAGCCCGGCCACGATGAGGGGAAATGCCCATCGCTTCCAGCCGCGCCAGTCGATCAGGGCGACAAACCCGGCCAGCAGCAGCACCACCCAACCGCCGCTGTAGAGAGTCCAGGAGGGGGTCCAGATGCGTTTCACGATGGGGCAGAGGCCGGCGAGCGCAATCACCTGGCCGAGAAGGACTCCGGCGAGGCCAAAACCCAGGAGTCGCGTCAACTTCTGCGTGAGCGATCGCTTGCTGCGCAACAGTTGGCCCGTCAGCAAACCGAAGATCATGGTCACGAGAGACGGGATGAAGTTCAGCGTTTGATAGCCGCCGCTGTTGAAAACAAAAGGCTGTTGACGGGGAAAGAGGTTCAGGAACCATTGATCGAAAGCGGCGGCGGCGTTGGCGTTCTTTTCCCAGTGCGCGGCGAAACCGCTCAGGCGCGGCCAGTCCGGCCCGATCCCGACGCTGGCCCAGTCGAAAGTCGCGGGCGGCAGCGGGTAGAGGCAGAACAAAAGCCAGTAGGCCAGGAGAATTCCCAGCGCAGCAGTCCACTGGATCCGCGGTTTGGCAAACGCAATCAGAAACAAGAACGGGTATCCCAGCCCGATCTGCGCGAGCACATTGGCAAAGACCCAGTCAGTCTGCCGGTCCCCAACCGAGCTCAGGAAGACAGCCAGAAGGACCAGTACCAGTGAGCGCCAAAGCGCGTGCCCGAGCATCCGGCCAAAGCTTGCGCCGCGGGCGCGGCGATTGGCCAGCGACCACGGCAAGGCGACCCCCACCATGAACATGAACGCAGGCTGAATCAAATCCCACAGAGTACAGCCCGTCCACTCGGCGTGGTCCGCGTGATGGCCCAGAAACTGCCACACGCTACTTGCCGGGAACTGCCTCGCCACCGCGGCCAGGCCCAGCCCGCTCGAGGCCATGAGCAGCATGATCGCCCCCCGGTAGGCATCAAGGGAGAGCAGTCGCTCAGGCTTGGCGGCAGGCAGATCCCTGGCATTGAGTTTGGTGCTATCGGGCTGGCCGCTGACGGTGGTGTTCATGGTGTCCTCTTTACCTCACGATGAATGACCGGCGGGGGACTCGGACGAATTCAGTCTGCCATGCGCATCATCGGCGGCATCATAGGGCATGTTGCCCGAAGGCACAAGGCTGCCGTCACCCACTACGGCGCAGTGGCGCATGATTGAGCTGTACGGCCATTTTTCCTGGTTGATATGGATGCGGTTACATCCATAATCAGAACCGGGAGAGTGGCAGTTTTCATTCGGTCTCCGGAGGGCTGAATATGAAGCGTCGCGATTTCTGCAGGAACCTGGCATGGGCCGGCACCGGTCTTACTGCCGCCGCAGGATGCTCCTCGAAGCATCAGGAACATCCGGTGAAGAGCGTCAAACAAGGGACTGACGGGCAGGGCGGGGACCCTTATCTGTATATCCTCCGCCTGGCCATGGTTCCGGATTTTCACGAGGAAGAGCGGACGGAGGCCTTGTCGACTTTTTGTCGTGAGGCCCGGATTAACGACGTTGCGTTTATTCTCTGGGCTGAGGAGCTGAACACAGGCCATCCTACGCTGCAGGAAATCGAGCCGTGGCTGCGTATGGTCGAACGCGTGAAACCGCGCCTCGCCGCCCAGGGTGTGACGACATCGCTGAATCCGGCTTTGCGCGAGCATCTGCGGCAGCAATATGAACGCCTGGCGAGACTGCAGCCCCGCGTCATCTGGGTGGACGACGACTTCCGGCTGCACAACCATGCACCGCTGCAGTGGGGCGGTTGCTTCTGCGAACTGCACATGAAGGAGTTCTCCCGGCGTATCGGCCGCACGGTCTCGCGCGAAGCGTTCGTGAAGGGCGTGCTTCAGCCCGGCCCGCCGCATCCCTTCCGGCGCGTATGGCTCGATACTAACCGCGAAACCATGGTTAGCCTCGCCACGATGCTCGGTCAGGCCGTCAGCAGCGTTTCACCGAAGACGCAGGTCGGGCTCATGAGCTCGGCTCCTGAAGTTCACTGCATCGAGGGCCGCGACTGGGAGGGCGTGCTGAGGGGATTGGCGGCCGGCAAAATCCCCGTGAACAGACCTCATCTCCCATCGTACGCCGAGGTCTCGGGAGCCGATTACCTCTATAACTTCAGCCGGATTTCGCGCCTGAGCGCTGCCATGGTTCCGTCGGACACGCTCCTCTACCCTGAGCTGGAAAACTGGCCGCATTCGCGCTTTTCCAAATCGCGAACGTTTACCCGCTTCCAGATCGAATCGGCTGCGGCACTCGCCGAAGGCCTCGTACTCGCTCTGGACGGAAAAGGGGCAGAGCCTGAGCGAACTGGCACCCGAGGAAGATTTCTGGGCAGGATTTCTCGGCGTCATGGGCATCGCCCACACATTCCGCGAATGGAGCGGCCAGAACCAGAGTGTACTGGCCATCTCGGGCCAGTACTGTCGCGGGCTGCAGGAGGCCGAGATCCGTGAGCTCCTGTCGAAGAACGTAGTATTGCTTAACGGAGATGCGGTCTCCACGCTTGTCCAGATGGGATTGGGTCCGCTCGTCGGAGTAAAGCGGGCGGACTGGCTGGCTTCGGATTCCGGCGTGCCTTCCTACGAGCAGGTGACCGACGGGTGTACCTATGCCGGACTGCGCGAGGGGCGGCTCACTGCCCAGGCTTTGACCGGCGACTACTTGAAAATTGAGCATACCGGAGACGTGTCGGTACACACCGAAGTGCGGAATCCGTCGGGCGAAACGACCGGTCCCGGCATGGCCGTGGTGGGAAAACGTTTGGTCCTGCTGCCCTATGGCCGCAGCACCGGATACCTGGGATTGCGGCATCCTGTGCGGCAGGCCCTGGTGCAGAGCCTGCTGTCTGACCTGGCCCGAGAGCGATGTCCTGTTTTCCTCGAGAATACCGCCAACATCGCCGTCTACGCCTACGATCTCGGCGAGCGCCGGGCGCTGCTGCTGGCCAATGCCTCCAACGACGACTACGACGAGTTGAGGATTGGCGGGATCGGTTCGATCACCGAAAACGCGATGGAAATCTCGTCGGAAGGCACCCGCGCGCTCGGAAGGGACCTCCAGCATGAGGGTAACCGGCTGGTCTTGAAGACCGGGTTACGACGATTCGCAGTAAAAGCCCTCGTGTTCGATTAGGGGGGACAGTCACCAGTGTCCCGATATAGGGCGACCTCTCTTCGATCCTGTCTCATCGGGGACACTGGTGACTGTCCCCCCTTGAGTAGCCTGTCCCCAAAACTTAGAATGTAGCGCGGCACTAGTTTGCTGAGGGGGGAGGTTTGGCTCTGATGACAACAGCCAGGAGTCTCGACGCAACCATCGTGGGCGGGGGAATGATCACGTATGATCTCCTCC
>JAFNAH010000029.1 GCA_017860075.1 Acidobacteriota bacterium
CACCGGCTCCGCCCCCGGGCACTCAATCCCCGGGTGTGGAAGACCTCCTGAATCGCCTTAAGAAGAAGCCCTGATGCGCGCCCCGCCGGTACGGTTTGAAGATACTATGAAGCGGGCTTTCAGCCCTTGGGTCTCTATCATGGACGTTAACCCCGGGCTTCGCCCCGGGCTGGGATGAAGCCGCGCCAGCATCGCTCTTCATGCTGATTGGAATTCAAGTTCTGGAGGGGCCGAAGGCCCGATTCATACCAGCCTGGCGCAACGCGCCAGGTACAGGCGCGGCAATATCCCAGAGGGCTGAAGGTCCGATTCATACCAGCCTGGCGCAACGCGCCAGGTCCAGAAGCGACAATGCTCCCGAGGGTCGAAGGTCCGATTCATACCAGCCTGGCGCAACGCGCCAGGTCCAGCAGTGACAAATGATCCCGAGGGCCGAAGGCCCGATTCATACCAGCCTGGCGCAACGCGCCAGGTCCGGAAGTGACAATGCTTCCGAGGGTCGAAGGTCCGTGCCATAGGTCTTGCGGAGTGGTGTGCGGCGCGGGCCCAACCGCCTATTTCCCCACTTCGGGGTAGTAGGAGGAGGGGTGGAGGCGCACCCAGAGGTAGTCGTAGAGCCCTTCGGGCAGATCCTCCATCAACTGGAAGTTGTAGACCTCGGTCGGGCCTCCCGCCATCGGCACGTAGCTCACGATCTGAAAACGGTACCGGTCGGGCTGACTGAAGCGCTCTATGTCCGAAAGACGCCAATATCGCGAGCCGCCCTGCCTGGCGGTCTCGTAGACAACCTTGTCCGGATAGATCTTCAATACCCCCGTTGTGCCGCTGATCGTGTGCAGGTGCTTCACGGGCAACTCGAACCTGGGGACTCCCTGTTCGGGCAGAACCGCCAGCTCCATCGGTCTCTTCACACGGGCGAGCAGGAACGCACTCAGTTCCGGAGTTGCTTTCCTGTCCAGAAGCGTAAATTCGAAGACCTTGTCCTTTCCAGCCCAACGCCTCTGGTCTTCGTACGTCACGACGGAGATCTCTGCCGGAGATTTGACTTCCAGCGTGCGGATTTCCTGGAATCTCCAGAAGCGGCTGTCTTTTGCATGGACCGTCAGGTACTCCACGCCTTCACCGGAAATCTTCAGCGTGCCCCGGCAGTCCTTCAGCGTGTGGTGATGCCTCACCGTGAATTCGAAACTCTGCGCCCGGCCGGGCGCAACTCCGGAGAGAACAAAAAGCATGAGTGAAATCCCGAGATAGTGTTTCATCCCTATTCTCCTCTAATCCTGATCTTGTATTCAGTCGCCTCGTGCGGCGGGTCTCCGACCCGCCGCGGCGCCTCAGAGAGGCGCCGCACGGTGTCGCGAGAATTTGTCCTTTTCGCAATCGAGATGGCCGCCAGGACTCGGGGCACATAATCGGCGGTCTCTCTGGGCAGCAAAGATCGAACAGACCAGAAATCCTTCGCGTCGGCCCGCTGCATCGCCCTCAGGACCCGGTACTCGCCGGCGTTGTAGCCGGCAAGCGCCAAGGTCCAATCCCCGAGCAGATTCCGCCGATCGTCCTGATCCTTCCCCCGGGCCAAACCGTAGCGGCGACCGGTCTCGTCGATGAATTGCCAGGGCCCCACCGCTCCGGCGCTCGATACGGCATCGTGCCGATATCCGCTCTCGACCAGCCCCACATAAATGAGTTCTTCCGGCACCCGCTCGCTGCGAAAGATGCCGCGCATGGCTGCTTCCTCAGGAATAGGGCGCTTCACCGCCGCGGTGATCCACTCGAGGGTCGCGGCATCGACCAGGCTCTCAGCGGAACGGGCCCGGTCATTGTCAGGCCCGGGGAGATCTGCAGAAGCGGTCAATCCTGCGATCCGGGCTCGAAGTTCATGCAGGTAGCTCCGGAGCGAACTTGCCATGTAGGAGTCCTCGCCCGCGTCCAGAACTGTCGATTCGGCGCGCCTGAACTGATCCAACGCCTCGCTCCGGTGCGACTGCTGCAGGAGTATGACTCCCTGCCGGTAATGCTCCTCCGCCTGCACGGTGCGGACTGCCGCTTCCGCTTCCAGCGCAACCCGCCGTTCCATGTCCGCGCGCAGGCCTTCCCAGCCCGGTTCGATTCCGCCCGCATTGACGGTGGCGACGAACGCCAGCCAGATAATTGCGTTCAGCATTCTCATCGTTGTTTCACGCTTTCGAGGACCTGCCCGTAAGACAGGATCCGCCCTCCATGCGCGGCAAGGAACCTGCGGGCGGCAGCTTCGTCTCTAAAGGCCAGAAGACCCGGAACACAGCGGTCATAGGCCACTTTGTACTCAACGCCAGGCTCGCGTGGAGGTGTCGCGGACATGGGCATGCAGGGCATCTCGTCGCTTCCCTCCACGTAGACAGCATCCTGTGCCCTGATCTTCTCGCCGGTGGCGTGGTCGGCGACCAGGATACTCGCCACCTGGCCGGCATGGTGCTGGTCGTGGTGCAACGCGCAACGAGGGCAGCAGGTCTCCAGCCGCTTTCCGGTCCTCAGAAGGAGTACCGACGCGTGGCCGGCATGGATCTCGCGGCCACAGACACCACATTGATTACCGGGCAGCACGAACCGGCGATAGGCGAAGTAGGTCGCTCCCGCGACGACAGCCAGAAACACGGCCCCGATGAACACGTCTCGTACCCTCATTGGCTCACCCCCTTCGCGAGATGTCTGACCTCGCCATACCACTTCCAGATGGCATAGATGGCCGGATAGACCGCCAGCTCAAGAATAAACGAGGTGAAGATGCCGCCGATCATCGGCGCCGCGATGCGCTTCATCACATCCGCGCCGCTCCCGGTGGACCACATGATCGGAACAAGGCCCGTGAACATCACCCCGACGGTCATGACCTTGGGCCTGAGCCGTTTGACGGCTCCGTGCAGGATCGCTTCCTTGAGGTCCGCCCATCCCTTCATCAGTCCCTTTTCCTTCATTTCGTGGTAGGCAAGATCGAGATACAGCAGCATGAACATGCCGGTTTCAGCGTCCACTCCCATCAGCGCGATGAGGCCCACCCAAACCGCGATGCTCATGTTGTAGCCAAGCAGGTAGAGGAACCAGATCGCGCCCACCGCCGAGAACGGCACGGCCAGGAAGATGATGATGGTCTTGGCCACCGACTTCGTGTTCATGTAGAGGAGCATGAAGATGATGAAGATCGTGATGGGAACGACAATGTAGAGGCGTCCCTTCGCGCGCTCCATGTACTCGAACTGGCCGCTCCAGATGAGCTGGTAGCCCGGCGGCAGAGAGAGGTTTGCCTGAAGGACTTTCTTCGCGTCATCCACATAGCTCCCGATGTCGCGTTTGGAGGTATCGAGATCGACATAGACGTAGCCGCTCAACCGGCCGTTTTCGTCCCGGATCATGGAAGGCCCGGACACGAGCTTGATGTCCGCAAGCTGGGCTATCGGGATCTGTGTGCCGTTGGGTGATGTTACAAGGATGCGCTTGAGGTCGTTGATGTTGCTACGGAAGTCGCGCAGGTAGCGCACGTTCACGGGATAGCGCTCCCGTCCCTCCACGGTCGTGGTGACGGTATCGCCTCCGATGGCTTGCATGATCACGCCATTGGCGGCGTCGATCGTCATGCCGTAGCGCGCAAGCTCTTCGCGCTTCAGGTCGAAATCGAGGAAATAGCCGCCGGCTGTGCGCTCGGCAAAGATGCTCTTGGTGCCGGGGACGTCTTTCAGAACGGTTTCGATATGGATCCCGAGCTCCTGAACCTTGTTGAGGTCCGCGCCCATGATCTTGATGCCGACGGGTGTTCTTATCCCGGTCGTCAGCATGTCGACCCGCGCCTTGATTGGCATCGTCCAGGCGTTGACGACGCCGGGGAACTGCATCGCGTCGTTCATCCCTCCCGGGCCGTAGACGAGTTCTTTGACCGACTTGTGGTCCGGCCAGACTCGGCGGAGAATCCCCTGCAGCCACGCAGACGCCCATGAGGAGTACCACTGAGGCACCTTCGGCCATTCCGACTCGGGCTTCAGAACGACGACCGTCTCCATCATCGAGAACGGAGCCGGATCGGTGGCAGTTTCGGCGCGGCCGGCTTTGCCGAACACCCGCTCGACCTCCGGGAACTGCCTGAGCACCTTGTCCTGGACCTGGAGCAACTTTCCCGCTTCGGTCACTGAAATGCCGGGCACCGTGGTGGGCATGTAAAGCAGGACTCCTTCATTCAGCTCAGGCATGAACTCTGATCCCAGGCGCTCGAACACCGGGATGGTGGCAGCCACAACCAGGATCGCCGCTCCGACAACAGCCCATCGGAATTGCAGCACGAATTCACAGATGGGATGGTAGATCTTCATCAAGGGCTTGCTGATGGGATGGTTTTCTTCGCTGTGAATCTTTCCTACGAGGATTGCATTTACTACGGATGCGAGCCACTTCGGGCGGAAGCGATACGGATCCATTCTGGTGAAGAGCAGCCGCATCGCCGGATCCAGCGTGATCGCCAGAAAACCGGCGATGGCCATGGCGAATGTCTTCGTATATGCGAGCGGCTTGAAGAGCCGGCCTTCCTGTCCTTCCAGGGTGAAGATTGGCAGGAAAGAGACTGCGATGATCAGCAACGCGAAGAAGCTAGGCCCGCCCACCTCCTTGACCGCGCCGATCACGACGTCCTTGTAGCTTCCCCGCCTGCCTTCCGCATCCCAGTGCTCGAGCTTCTTGTGTGTCTGCTCGACCACGACGATGGCGGCATCGACCATGGCGCCGATCGCAATGGCAATGCCGCCGAGGCTCATGATGTTCGCCGTGAGGTTCATGCCGTACATCGGAATGAAGGCGATGATGATCGTGATGGGGATGGTCAGGATGGGAATGATGGCCGACGGGATGTGCCAGAGGAAGATCAGGATCACCAGGCTGACAATCGCCAGTTCCTCGATGAGCGTGCCTTTCAAGGTCTCGATGGCACGCTGAATCAGTTCGGCCCGGTCATATGTCGTGACAATCTCTACGCCGGGCGGAAGTGATGCCTTCATCTCCTCCAGCTTGGCGCGCACGCGCTCGATCACCTTGAGCGCGTTCTCGCCGTATCGCATGATGACGATGCCGCCCACCACCTCCCCTTCGCCGTCGAGTTCGGCGATCCCGCGGCGGATGTCGGGGCCGAGCGTGACAGTGCCGAGGTTTTTCACCAGCACGGGCGTCCCGCCATTCTTGCTCGTGCCGACGACGATGTTCGAGATGTCGGAGAGTTTCCTGATGTAGCCGCGGCCCCGGACCATGTACTCGCGCCCGGTGAATTCGACGAGCCGCCCGCCCACGTCGTTGTTGCCCTGCCTTACCGCCTCGACCACTCTGTCGATGGGAATGTTGTAGGCGAGGAGGGCATTCGGGTCGACGTTGACCTGGTACTGGCGCACAAACCCGCCCACCGGGGCTACTTCGGCGACACCCGGCACGGCCTGGAGGGCATAGCGCAGGTACCAGTCCTGGAACGAGCGCAGCTGGGCCAGGTTGTTTTGCCCGGTCCTGTCCACCAGCGCGTATTCGTATACCCATCCCACGGCTGTCTCATCGCGTGCCAATTCGACGTTCACGCCCTGGGGAAGCCGGGGAAGGATGTTGCTCAGGTATTCCAGCGTGCGCGAGCGCGCCCAGTAAATGTCCGTCCCATCTTCGAAGATTATGTACACATAGGAGTAGCCGAAATCCGAGAACCCTCGGATGTCCTTTACCTTGGGCGCCCCGAGCATGGCGGAGATGATCGGGTATGTGACCTGATCTTCCATGATGTCGGGGCTGCGGTCCCAGCGGGAGTAGATGATTACCTGCGTGTCGGACAGATCGGGGATCGCGTCGAGGGTGATGTTCCGGATGGACCAATAACCGATCATCGTGGCTACTCCGATGAAAAGGAGCACGATGAACTTGTTGTGCGCGCACGCCTCGATGATCCTGTTAATCATGGTTGTTCTGCTCCGGCATCTTCTGGTGCTTGGAGTGGTCCATGGGCTCCTCTTTCATGGACGGCTTTTCAGCTTTGCCATGCTGCGAGTGATCCATCGCAGGGGGCTGAGGTGACGCTGATTCGGAAGGCTTCTGCTCAGAGGTCCCACCGGAGGGTTTTGAGTGATCCATCCCCGGCATCCCCATGCCGCTGAGCGCGGATTTCAGTGTGCTTTCGGAGTCGATCAGGAAATTGCCTGAGGTGACTATCTTTTCACCCGCTTTCAACCCGCTAAGCACGATCACCTGGTTGTCGACCCGGTCCCCAAGTTGAACCTTGCGCGACTCGAAATACCCTCCCTCCAGAGCCACGAAGACGACCTGCTCCGTGCCGGAATCGAGGACGGCTTCCTGCGGAATGGAGAGCCTCCGGCCATAGTCGATCTTCAACTCGGCAGTGGCGTACATGTCGGGCTTGAGGATGAAATCGCGATTGGGCAACTCCACCCGCGCCCTGAGCGTGCGGGTGCTGTTGTCGAGCTGCGGATAAATGTACGTCACCTTGCCTCGGAAGGATCGTCCGGGAAAGGCGGAAACGGCTAAGGCCACTTCCTGGCCCAGTTGAACGTCACGCGCTTCGTACTCATAGAAATCGGCGATTGCCCAGACCGTCGACAGATCGGCAATAGCGTACAACTCGGTTTCGGGCGTGATTCTCTGCTTACCATAGGAGTTGCGCGCGGTGACGAAGCCGCTCACCGGTGAGTAGAGCGTAAGAGCCGTCACAGGCTTCCTGGTCTTCTCGACCTCCGCTATCTGCTGATCCGAGATATCCCAGAGTTCCAGGCGCTTCCGGGCCGCCTCGAGCAGCGAATTCGCGCCGTCGGCGACGTCCCTGAAATGACTGTCGCCCAGGTTGTCCCGTGCGCGCAGAGCCAGCAGATACTCATCCTGGGTAGCGACAAGGTCAGGGCTGTAGACGGTCAGAAGCGGCTGTCCCGCTTTGACCAGTTGGCCCGTGAAGTCGACGTAAACACGCTCGATCCAGCCGGCGATCCTGGAGTGCACCTTTGTGATCCGCGTTTCGTCGTAGGTGAGTTGCGCCACCGCGCGGATCGTTTTGGAAACGGCACGTGCTTCGACGACGCCGTATTGCACACCGATGAGCTGCTGCTTTTCAGGGGTGATGCGGAGCGCGCCTTTCGGGGCCTCCTGTTGCGGGACAGGCGATTCTTCGTAGACCGGGACCAGATCCATGCCGTCCGGTGCCTTTCCAGGCTTGTCGTATTTGCTCCCCGGGTTCATCGCATCGGTCCAATAGAGGACCTTGCGTTCTGCCTGCGGGGCCGGCTTCGCCTGCTGGTCCGCGTAAACCGGAACAAGATCCATGCCGCAGTCCGGCGCTTTGCCCGGCTTGTCGGATGTGTATTGAGGATGCATCGGGTCCTGCCAGTAAAGGACCCTTCGCTCCGCGGGTGCCGGCGAGGTTGCGGCTGGCTTGAACCTGGCGATCAGGGGCGCGCGGAAAATATAAACCGCTTCGCCAACCGCCACCAAAACCAGGAGCAAGACTAGAAAGGGGTGTCCGCGGCGTATATGTTTTTCCGGTGCCGTATTTCTCTCATTCGATGTCATGTAATTCTCCTGATACTCCCTCTCGCTGCCGCCTCGTGCGGCGACTCTCTACCCTCACATCACCGTGCGGCGCTTCTCCGAAGCCGTGAAGAAATCGTGGTCCTCAATCTTTCCCGCATGACTGCTGTGCCGCGCCTTCAGCGCTCGAAGGGTTTGGCCGTTCTTCATCCCGGCCTCACGGCCGGGTCTACTCACTGCCGCCTCTTCGAGGCTGGTCTCGAAATGATCGTGTGCCGTGTGCTTCGATCGGTTGGGCAGCCAAACCAGGCGCGAAGCGCCGGAAGTTGGTAGCCACGCGCGTAAGCGCGTGGTTACGTGCGAGAAACGGAACCGAGGCCTGAAGGGCCGGTACACCTTTGTCATGGTGTCAGCACCTCTCCGGTGAGAGACTCGAGCGTCACCAGCGTCTTGCAGTAATCCGTGAGGACTTCGTAATACTTCATCTCGTATTCCAGCACCGTCGCCTGATTGCTCAGCAGGGAGAGGAAATCCACCGCCCCTACCCGGTAACTGGAGATTGACGACTCGAGGGCCAGCGTTGCCTGCGGTACGATCGCCTTCCCATACAAGTCCAGCAGATTCCCGTCGGTGCTGATCTTCAGGTAGGGATCCTTCAGGCGGAAGTAAAGCGTGGAGAGGGTGTCGTCGTACTGCCGGCGCTGCGCGAGCAGGGTCGCCGTCGCGGATTCCAGTTCGGGCCGCTGCTTGCGCCAGAAATATAGAGGCAACTTCGCTTTGAACATCAGGCCGTACATCTCCGGCATGTCCGGCCGGTTGAAATAGGAGAACTCAGCTTCGAAGTCCGGATAGAAGGACTTCTTTGCCAGCGACACGGCCAGTTCGTCCCTGTCGATTTCCTTCCGGTTGATCCGGACGCCGGGGTTGCTCGCAAGGGCCTTGTCGTACAGTTCATCAAGCGTCCGATCGAACTTCGGCTTCGACATCTGCGGCATCGGCCCGAGGGGTGTGTCGGGAGGGCGGTACAGGAGCGCGTTGATCCGAGCCTGCGCGGTGTCCCTTTCGCGGCGCAGCGTCGCGAGCCGGTCCAGCAGGCGCGAGACCTCTACCTGGGCCTTGAGGATGTCCTGCTGGGCACCCTGTCCGACCCTGTACCTCGCCTCGCTGATTTCGGCGAACTGCTGCAGCAGGGTTTTCGATTTTTCCACGACGTCGGTAAGCTTCTGTGCCAGGAGCAGGTCGTAGTAGCTCATCTTCAGCTCGGTAACGACTTCCCTGCGCACCTGCTCGTATTTCCAGGCTTCCGCGTCTGCCTCGGCCGAAGCGATCTGCCCCTGCAGGCTCAACTTCCCCGGGAATGGAATCTCCTGGCTGAAGCGCAGAACCCTGGCGCTCGAGGGATCGCCTCTCTGAAGGGTGAGATACGGATTGCCCATCGTTTCAAAGGAAACGCTCGGGTCCGGCAGGGTCCGGGCCGCCGCGATCAGAGACTTCCTGGCATCTACCGCGCGTCGAGCGGCCAGGACGGCAGGATTCCTCTCGAGGGCCTGTTGAACCAGTTCGTCCAGGTCCTCGCAACGTGCCACACCGGCGTTCAGCGCCAGAAGGGCGACCGCGGAAAACAGGCACCGGCACAACCAATTGCCGCTGCCGGACAGATGCTTCTGCAATTGCTGCCGCATGTTCATGCCTCATCAATTTGAGACTGTGGGGTGTCCGGGTTGGGCCTCGATGATCGACGAGTCGAGAACGGAGTACATGCCCGGCCTCGGACTGAGATGGCGCTCTCGCCTGGCGAGGGATCACCCGCCCGGGTCGGCAGCGCACAGTACGCCTGGGTAGAACTCAGATGCGAAGATTGGCGATGCGCAGGTAGGTGCCTTGGGATCCCGGGCCCGGCGGTGAGTGCCCCGTCGGCGCCGCATCCACGAACGATACTACCGATGCGGAGTGAAATTCCGGAGCAGCGGTGTCTGCCCCTGAAAAACAGGATTGCGAAGATTCGGACACACGGTGCGGGAGCGATGCCGCCGTGGCATGTGCCTCGGCCGGACAACAGCAACTGGCTTTCAGACCTTGCACCGGCACGCCGGAATTGTCGTGGCAGGATGCGCCCGCCACGTCGCGCGTGGGGCCCGACGTCTCACAGCAGGCAGAGGCAACCTCCGGGGCCGCCGCAGCCGGGTGCGCCGCGCGACAGGATGTTCCACATTTGAAAAGACCGGGGGGACACAGCAGCGGCACCAACACCGCCAGCCTCAGTAATCCGACGTGTCGCCAGTTTCGTGTGCCCAAATCCATGTTTGTTTAAGGCCGCCCTGATGGCAGCGTTCAATCCCCAAATCCCGTAATCCACATCCGAGTTGCCACCCGATGCTGGGAGTAAGTCTATCTGACGCCTATATGAATCTCAATACCAGCCGGGCTGTCTCAAGACTCACTATGATGCGGGCTTTCAGCCCTTCTTTGTCTATGGGTGTAATTCCTGGGGCTTCGCCCCAG
>JAFNAH010000383.1 GCA_017860075.1 Acidobacteriota bacterium
CCGGCTGTTTTTCCAGAAGCTCCACGGTCTTGAGCAGCAGGTCATCGAAGTCGAGGGCGTTCGCCTGGCGCAGGCGTGCTTCGTACCTGGCGTATAACCGCTGGATTTCATCAGCGTCCGGCGCCGGGAGCCTCAATGCATAGTCCTGCACGGGAACCCGGTGGTTCTTCGCGAAGCTGATCCGGTTCAGCACTTCCTTCGGGGCCAGCGTGCCCTCTGGAAGGCCGGCGTCCGAGAGAAGCTGTTTCATCAGCCGCTTCTGATCGTCCGTATCGTAAATGGAGAAGTCCCGCTTGTAGCCCAGGAGAGTGATTTCGCGGCGCAGCAGCCGGACACAGAACGCATGGAACGTGGACACCTGCGGATCGGAAGTCCTGACCGGCCCGAGCAGCCTTTGCACACGCTCGCGCATCTCATTGGCCGCCTTGTTGGTGAAAGTAACGGCGAGTATGTGCTCCGGACGGCAGCTGTGAGTGAGGATCAACCGTGCGATGCGGCAGGTGATCACGCGCGTCTTGCCACTTCCGGCACCCGCCAGGACGAGGGCGGGCCCCGTGCCATGCTCGACCGCCGTGCTCTGCTGAGGATTGAGTTCGCTCGCGTTCGGGAGATCCATGAGAATGCAATCGTAGCAGAAGCGGAGCCAAAGTCCACGGCCCCGCTCATGCTGCGCGGTTCAGCCGGAATCTCATACTGGGATCTTGTTTTGTTTCATGGTTCGGTCTCTAATTGGTGGAGAATCGCTCCGGTAAGGTGGAGGAAGACCGGCGCGTTCTGCAGGTCGCCCTGGAAGGCCCAGCCGATCCGGGCTGAACCAGGGTAAGCGCAACGAATTGTCTGTATGCTCGACCCTGAACAGGAGGTTTGGCTTGAAGAAACTGATCCGCGTTGAGGTTTTCCTGCTCTTGAGCTTGTTCTCCACGTGCATGGCCGTGGGGTGTGGAACGGCAAAAGCACCGGATGCCCAGCAGAAGCAGGGGCTTGCGGCTTCGCCCGGTGCGGCGTCGCTTGCGATCCTGGCAAAGGCGGATGCGAGCGACGGGAACGTCGACAATGTGATCTCGAAATGCGTGAGCTGTCGTCTGGGAATGGATGGGAGCCCGGAACACACCGTCAATTACGGCGGATACGCCGTTCATCTCTGCTCGGAGGACTGCAAGAAAGCGTTTTCCGCAGACCCCGAAAAGGCGTTGCAGGCCTTGAGTTTTCCGAAGTAAGAGGGTGCCAGGTCTTCGGAATTCGGTTTTCGGACCTGCGCAGGCCAGCGATGCCTGCTCACCGGAAAGCCGAATTTCGAAGACCCGGCACGCTATTCGAGGGGCAACCTCTCTGCGAGTTTCTTGTCCCGGTCGGCGAGCAGATCGGTGAGCTCGCGGTACATGTCCTGGTTTATCTGCTCTGCGTAGGGAAGTATGCAGGTTCTGGTTTCCTCCAGGTACCTTCTGACGAATGCCGCGTCGTGAACGAATCCCAGCGCAAACAGGTTGCTCAACCGATCAGCCAGCTTCAGGATCTTCGCCCTGCGGCTGCCCGTCTCCATGATGCGCTTCAGGTACTGCGGTTTTGGTTCCTCAACCCCGTCTATCTTCCGGATCGTGACTTCCATAACGAGGTCGTAGACCGCGAGCCCATCGGAATCGAGGGATACTATGTCCGCACGCGTCACCCCGGGCATGCCCAACGCGTCTTCAAAAAGGTCGTGTATCACGGCCGCCTTCAGAAGCACGGGATCTATGATCTTGTAGTCCAGGAGGATTCCCATCGTCGCGACCTGGTGCCGGAACATGTTGCTGCCGGCTTTGCGGCGCACGCCGATGAGAGCCATGGCTTTGAAGATATAGGGGGCCAGCGTGATGCTGGCGAGGTGCTTCTCGGGGTCTGTCATCGTTTTCCCTATCGCTGAAGTTCAATCGCCTGCGCGCACGACATTCTCGCACGGGCTGTCAAATCCAAGAGCTCACATAATGTGCCTGGCTCATGGCTTGCGAAGACCCTGGTACGCCGTCAAGGCCCGCCTTCGCGCCTCTCCGTGGTCAACCAGAGGCTTTGGGTAGTGCTTTCCCAGCCTGACGCCGGCATCCCTGAGGACCGCAGCAGAAGCCTGCCACGGTTTGTGAATCCAGGGTGCGGGCAGCTTTGCCAGTTCCGGAACCCAGCATCGGATGTAGTCTCCCTTTGGGTCGAACCTCTCTCCCTGGCCCACCGGGTTGAAGATCCGGAAAAAGGGTGCCGCGTCGGCACCGCAACCCGCCGTCCACTGCCACCCGAACGAGTTGTTGGCCAGGTCCGCATCTACGAGCGTGTCCCAGAACCATCGCGCTCCGTCGATCCAGGGGAGAAGCAGGTCCTTTGTCAGAAAAGATGCGACCACCATCCGCACGCGGTTATGCATCCAGCCGGTAGTCCAGAGTTCTCTCATGCCGGCGTCGACCAACGGATAGCCGGTCTGACCCTGCTGCCACGCTTTGAGATCTCGAGCGCTCTTTCGCCAGGGGAATTCCAGGAAATCGGCGCGCAGCGGTTCGTGATCGGAATCGGGGAAACCGGCCATTATGTGGCAGGCGAACTCGCGCCAGCCGATCTGGCGCAGAAAGGCGTCGCCTGCCTCGCGTAACCCGGGATCGTCTGCCGAGGCCACGGCGGCCTTGACTTCGTGCCAGACGGCGTGGGGGCTAATCTCCCCGAAATGCAGATGCGGTGAGAGGCGCGAGGTGCCTTGCACGGCCGGCAGGTCGCGTCCCCTCGGGTATCCGGAAAGGGCTCCGCGGACGAATTGCCGCAGCCGGGCGCAGGCGCCTTCCTCCCCCGGCTGCCAGGTCTGCCTGAGGCCGCCCGCCCAGTCAGGCACCGGTGCAAGTTGCAGCTGTTGCAGCGCCAGGCTCCCGGGCCATCGGTGCGGCGCGGGAAGGGCCGGGCAGGGCCGCCCGGGCAGGCGCGGGTGCATCAGACTGGACAGGCAAGCCCGCCAGAAAGGCGTGAAGACCCGGAACGGGCCGCCACTGCTGTTGCGCACCTCGGAAGGCTCGAAGAGAAGGCTGGCGTTGAAGGTTGCGGTGTGCAGCCCGATCGAGGTCAGGTCGGCCTTGACCTCGGCATCCTGGGCGACCGCTTCCGGTTCGTAGCCGCGATTCCAATAGATTCCTGCCGCCCCGGATTCGGCGGCCACTTCGCGCAGACACCGGATGGATGGCCCGGAGCGCAGGATCAGGCGTGAGCCGCGCTCCCGGAGCGATCGGTCCAGGGC